>JBBSIE010000035.1:0-36256 GCA_038232235.1 Pyrinomonadales bacterium
GCTGAGTCCGTCAGATTATATTGATAAAGCACAATTGCACTACTCGGTCAGACAGATTCTCGGAGCAGTGGGAAGTATTTTAAGAATCAATTTTTCGGACTTCAACTATTCTATAAGATAATTGTGTCCGACTACTTATGATAACGACTTGTAACAAAAAATAACTAAAAATCTATACTTAGCTCAACTGCGGATAATTTTCCGACAACCACACAAAGCGTCTATCGGTTCACCACCCGATCTTCTAAGCCAGCCAACTTCCCATTTTTCTGAACTTTTTATATCTCAAATCCAACAATTTATTCAAATCCAAATCATTTAACTCCTTTAAATTGCGCCGCAGGACTTTCTTCAAATTTTCGGTTGTCTTCGTATAAGAATCCAGAATTTCGGCGTGTCCTGCGGAATTTTCATCAGGGCTGATCTTCCAGTCATCAGTCTCGGGTATGATTTCATCTATCAAACCGAATTTAACCAAGTTCTCGGCGGTCAAACCGAGAACTTCCGCCGCCCGCCCAGCCTGATTGTTATCCTTCCAAAGAATCGCCGCACAGCCTTCCGGCGTTATCACCGAATAGACGGCATTTTCCAGCATCAAAACACGGTCGCCGATACCGATTGCCAGCGCGCCGCCCGAACCGCCTTCACCGAGTATGACGGCAATCGTCGGAATCTTCAGATTTGCCATCTCCCGCAAGTTAAAGGCAATCGCTTCGGCTTGTCCGCGCTCTTCGGCATCAATTCCCGGATATGCTCCGGGTGTATCTATAAAAGTTAGCAGCGGTCTGCCGAACTTCTCCGCCATTTTCATTATTCTCAAGGCTTTCCGGTAGCCTTCGGGTTTCGGCATCCCGAAATTACGAAACCGCCTTTGATTTATATCCCGCCCTTTCTGCTGCCCGATAACCGCTACTTCCCAATCATCGAGTTTGGCAAAACCGCTGACAATTGCCGCATCGTCCGAGTATCGGCGATCGCCGTGTACCTCAACGAAATCGGTAAAAATGGCTGACAGTAAATCCGTCGTATAAGGTCTGTCGGGGTGTCTCGCCAACTGAACACGATCAAAAGCACTTCTGTTTTCATTTTCTTTCATATTTCAAATTTAGTGTTCGGGATGTCGGATCCGGGATTCAAAGTCAAAGATGTTAGATTCAGAATTCCAGATTAGACTTCAAAACCTTAAAACCGGAATCTCGAATTTATAAAACCCAGCTGACCTGACAGCCCTTCTCCTTCAAATCATTTTCAAGACGGCTTGATCCCTGAATTCGCAGCGGTTGGGAGTAAACTCTTAAATAGACATTTCGCTCCAGTCGTAGATTTAAAAAGACTTCACAATTTCCTTTATCTTTACTCAAAACGGTAAAAATGTCTTCGAGATATTTTTCGTCAACGATTTTGTACGGCAAAAAGATTGAAACATTACGGGCTTTATTGGTTACGGCATCGGCAATTTTTTGGGTTTCTTCCATAATCAGAGTTATTTCCTGCCCGTCCACAGCTTCAACCCTGCCGTTCACAATTAAAAGCTCCTCATCTTTCAAACAATCCGAATATCTGGCGGACGCTTCTGCCCACGCCAGACATTTTACACCAATTGACTGATCTTCCAGTCGAAAGATACAAAAACGGTTGCCCTTTTTACTATGCCTGATTTGCAAACCCGATACTATTCCGGCGATGGTTATTTTATCGCCCGCTTTGAGGTCTTCATAATCGGCGATATTCAGAATCCTTAAATCGGCTAATATTTGCCCGTATTCGTCGAGAGGATGGGTTGATAAATAAAAGCCCACTGCCGCTTTCTCCTGTTTTGAAAGTTCGGCTTGTGTCCACGCTTTAACATCCGGCAGTTCCGTGTGCAGCAGTTCACCAAAACTTTCCTCACTGCCAAACAAAGCGTTCTGACCTCTGATTTTATCCTGCCAAACTTTTTGCCCGTGCGACAGGGAACTTTCGACGGCGGAAAAATGCTTTGCACGCCAGAGATTTGCCGTTGTGTCTTCGGGCATCAGCGAATCGAACGCTCCGGCGGTGATCAAACTTTCCAACCCGCGCCGGTTGACCGCGCCCTGATCGAGCCGTGAGGTGAAATCATACAGAGACGTAAATTTTCCCTGCCTCCTCGATTCGATAATCTGCTGAACGCTGCCCGTTCCGATACCTTTGATCGCAGTCAGACCGAACCTGACGGCATTGTCAAGCGGCGTAAAATCCGAATCGCTCTCGTTAATGTCCGGCGGCAGAAGTTTCAATCCCGAAGAGCGAAGTTCACTGGTGTATTTGTAGACTTTAGCAGTGTCCTGCGATTCATTGGATAAAACAGCCGCATAAAAGTAAGCGGCATAATGCGCTTTAAGATAAGCAGTCTGATAAGCTAAGTAAGCATACGCGACGCTGTGGCTCCGGTTAAATCCGTAATCGGCAAACTGCGCCATCAAGTGGAAAACTTCGGCGGCTTTTTCCCGTTTGATATTTCTTGAAACCGCGCCTTCGATAAACTTTTCTTCGTGCAGAGCCATTTCTTCGCGCTTCTTTTTGCCCATCGCCCGCCGCATCATATCCGCTTCGCCGAGCGTGTAGCCGGCGAGAACTTGGGCGAGCTGCATAATCTGCTCCTGATAGACGAGAATACCGTATGTATTGCTCAAAATATCTTTCATTTGCGGCACGATATACTGAACCTTTTTTTCGCCGCGATGCCGAGCGATAAAATCGTCAACCATTCCGCCGTCGAGCGGACCCGGACGATAGAGCGCATTTAATGCCGCCAAATCTTCCAATTCTTTCGGCTTTAAGCGGCGGCAAATTTCCTGCATTCCCGATGATTCAAACTGGAAAATCGCTTCTGTTTTTCCGTCCCCGAAAAGTTCCATCGTCTTTTGATCATCGAGCGGAATTTTGCTCCAGTCAAACTCGATGTTTTTCTTCTGCTTAATCGAATTTAAGCAATCGCTTATAATGGTTAAGGTGGTTAAAGCAAGAAAATCCATCTTAAGCATTCCGACTTTTTCGAGGTCGTTCATCGTATACTGACTGGTCAGTTCGCCCTTCGCCGACAGCGCGACGGGCACAAGTTCGTGCAGCGGTTTCGGCGAAATCACGACACCCGCCGCGTGAACCGATGAATGGCGCGAACAGCCTTCGAGCCTTTTCGCCATATCAATCAAATCCCTGACTTTCGGGTCAGTTTCAACCGCTTTTCTCAAATCAGATACTTGTTCGAGTGCCTGCGAAATGCTGATATTGCGACCTCTGACCGGCGGCGGCATCAACTTGCCAATTTTTTCGACTTCACCGTACGGCATATTTAGTGCGCGTCCGACATCTTTGATCGCCGCCTTTGATGCCAGCGTTCCGAAAGTAATGATCTGACAGACCGCTTCGCGCCCGTAAAATTCGGTTACGTGATTGATTACTTCGCCGCGTCCGCGCACACAAAAATCTATATCTATGTCAGGCATCGAAACCCGCTCAGGGTTGAGGAATCTCTCAAACAGTAAATCATACTGCAAGGGGTCAACGTCCGTTATTTCCAGACAGTAAGCGACCAGCGAACCCGCCGCCGAACCGCGCCCGGGTCCGACCGGAATTTCTTTTTCGCGGGCGTAACGCATAAATTCCCAGACGATCAGAAAATAACCCGGAAATTTCATATTTTTGATGGTGGTAATTTCTTTATTGATCCGCTCGTGATAATCGGCAATCGTGTATTTGAGTTTTCCGCCGGTCTGCATCGAATTCCACACTTTGTTTTTGCGAATTTCAAAACCGTCCATAACGACTTTCTCAAAATAATCATCGGTTGTGCGGCATTCGACGTCGTCGGGAATAGGAAAATCCGGCAGTATCAATTCACTCTCTTTCGGAAAGGCAACCTGACACATCTCGGCAATTTTAACCGTGTTTTGCAGTGCTTCGGGAAGTTCATTACCGAATAGTTCCCACATCTCTTCGGCTGAACGCAGATAAAAATTCGCACTGGCGGGTTTGCCGCCGTCGCTGACCGTCTTCTGCTCGCCGATTGCCAGCAGAATTTCGTGCGCCCGCGCATCTTCTTTGGTCAGATAATGCGCGTCATTGGTCGCCGCCATCGAAATTCCGGTTTTTTTCGACAGTTCGACAATTTGCCGACGGATTTTTTCTTCATCTTTTAATCCGTGATCTTGAATTTCGATAAAAAAATTGTTTTTTCCGAAAATATCCTCAAAAAGCTTGGCATTCTCGAAAGCCTTTTCAAAATTATCCTGCCTGAGAAAGTGCCAGAGCGCACCGTCGAATCCTGCCGATAAACCTATTAAGCCTGTGCTTTTTTCGGCGAGCAGTTCCAAATCTATGCGCGGCTTGTGATATAAACCTTCCGTGTATGCTTTGGATGCCAGATAAGCCAGATTATAATAGCCTTCCAAATCTTTGGCTAATAAAATCAAATTGTAATAAGGTCGTTCGCCGCCTTCGAGCCTCGATTCGCGGTCGGCGCGGTTTCCGAACGTGACGAAGGCTTCGTAGCCTAAAATCGGGTGAATATCGGCGGCTTTCATCGTGTTGTAAAATGAAATCGCGCCGAACATATTTCCGTAGTCCGTGATGGCGCAAGCCTTCATATCCAGATCTTTTAAACGCCGGGTCAGCGGCTTGAGTTGGATTGCGCTCTGCAAAAGGCTATAATCCGTATGTAAATGTAAATGTACGAAATCTTTCGATTTGTAATTTGAAGTCATAATTTAATTTTTGTAGTTTGCAGCCGTCTTCCGTCGAATTTATTTTAGAAATATTTTAGATATATTTCTAAAATAAAAATACAGAATTTATGAAAAAAGTTTATCTTGAAACCTTCGGTTGTCAAATGAATGTTTCCGATTCGGAGAGAGTCGCCACGCAGCTCGTCGCCGATGGTTTTGAAATGACTTCCGTCGAAGCCGCCGCCGATATCGTTTTATTAAATACCTGTTCTGTCAGAGAAAAGGCTGAACATAAACTTTATACGAGAGTCGGACAGATTCGCAACTCGGAGAGAGAAAACAACCAAATTATCGGAGTTCTCGGTTGTGTCGCACAGCTCGAAGGCGAAACGCTTTTTAAAGGCAGAAACGAGATTGATTTTGTTTTGGGAACAAAAGCCGTCGGACGAATTTCGGAAGCCGTCGAAAAAGTCTTTGACGGCGAAAAAAATTATTTCGATTTGGGCGACCGGGAAGAATCTTACGATTGGTCTGTGGCAGAACCACAGAGAAATTCTCCATATATCGCCTTCGTTCCGATTATTGAGGGTTGTAATAAATTCTGTACCTACTGCATCGTCCCTTTTTCACGCGGCAGAGAAAAAAGTCTGCCCGCCGCCGAAATCATCCGGCAAATTCTGACGTTGCGGAAACAAGGAGTTAAAGAAGTCCATCTGATCGGTCAAAATGTCAACAGCTATCGTCCGAAAACCGACAGCGGTCTGGAAAACTTCAAAGGAGCCACCGCTTTTTCGAGATTGCTTCGAGCAGTTGCGGCAACCGGCATTGAACGTATAAAATTTAACACATCGTTTCCGAGAGATTTTCACGCGGATATTGTTGATGCCATCAACGAAAACGAAAATTTATGCAATTGGGTGCATTTGCCGGTTCAATCGGGCAGTAATAATATATTAAAAGCGATGCGGCGCGGACATTCGATTGAAAGTTATCTGAAGAAGATTGATAAAATTAAATCTTCGCCGCGCAAACTTTCTTTGACAACCGATGTTATTATCGGTTTTCCGAACGAAACCGAAAAAGACTTTCAGGACACACTGAAAATGGCTGATTATTGTAAATTTGACAGCGCGTATATTTTCAAATATTCGCCGAGACCCGGAACGCCTTCCTTTGAAATGGTTGACGATGTGTCGCCGGAAGAAAAAAAGGATCGTTTTTTGAGATTTGAACAATTGATCAAGCGTAATCAAACCAGCATTTTTCGGAAATATGTTAATAAAGCGGTGGAAGTTCTCGTCGAAAAAGTGTCAAATAAAAATGATACGGATTTATCCGGTCATACTACCTGTCAAAAGGTCGTTAATTTTAAAGGAAATTCTGAACTTTTAGGTAAAATTGTTAAAGTAAAAATTTCGGAAGCAAAAATAAATACTTTATACGGAGAAGTTTGCGGCAAGTAAATATGTTAATCGAAGTTAAAATCGGCGCATTAATAATGGATCCCAACACCAATACTCCAATTGTGGTGTTAAAAGGAATTGATTCGGATACAATTCTGCCCATCTGGGTCGGCGCGTACGAAGCGAATGCAATTGCCTTGGAAATTGAAAAAATTGTTCCGCCGCGTCCTCTCACCCACGATTTGCTGCGTAATTTTATAGTCGAAACGGGGTTCAAAATTAAACAGATAACAATCACCGACCTCCGGGAAAATACTTTTTACGCTTTGATTGAACTTATGGACGAAAAGGGAAATATTACGGCATTGGATGCCCGTCCGTCCGATGCCATCGCACTGGCTTTGCGTTTGGACTCATCAATTTTTATTGAACAGAAGGTTTTGGAAATTTCGGCTTCTTCAAAACAGACGGAAAATGAGTTTGAAGATGAGAAAATTCCTTCTGCCGAAGACTGGCCTGACTTAATCGGCTAAAATTTGATTTTCACCTGCAAAAACATATTTTTAACTAATTTACATATATACTTAATAAATTATAAATAATGATAATTGTCATTGCCAACCAGAAAGGCGGAGTAGGAAAAACAACCACAGCCATCAATCTTTCAGCCGCCTGTGCTTTACAAGGTAAAAAAGTTTTATTGATTGATTTGGATCCGCAGGGAAACAGTTCGCTGTCCTTCGTCGAACAACAAATTATCAATGGCAGTGCCTTTGAGCTTTTCACGGAATTAAATCACCCTTGGGATGAATTTATTTACGAAACAAAAGTAAAAAATTTAAAAATTGTACCTTCAAAAATAAATCTTGCCAAATTAGAGGCGAAATTAGTCGGCGATTTCGACGCGATTTTCAGACTGCGTGACAGAATCGAGGCAATTCGCTCCGATTTCGATCTTATTTTTATTGATACTCCGCCGACTTTGGGTTTAATTACGGTTAACGCTCTGGTTGCCGCTTCTCACGTCTTAATTCCAATCCAGTCGTCATATTTTGCCTTGGAGGGAACTGATGATCTTTTGGAAACTATCGAAAAGGTGCGTTCGCGCCCGAATCCCGATTTGAACTTGCTCGGAGTTCTGGTAACGCTTTTTGATAAGCGTACATCCCTTTCCAAAGATGTCGAAGCGCACATTCGTAAAGTTTTCGGAAAAAAGGCATTTAAAACAATTATCACGAGAAGCGTCAGACTGGAAGAGTCGCCCGCTCATAAAGAAACTATTTTTTCATTCTCGCCCAAATCATCCGGGGCAATCGAATATAAGAACTTAAGTAAGGAGGTTTTAAAGCGTGTCTAAAAGAGGTTTGCCGTCAGGCGTTAAGATGCGGCACGATTCGCATTACGTCGAAGAATTTGCAAAAACGCCGAACCGTTCGGTCGGTAAAATAATTCCGATCAATCAAATCGAGCCGAATCCCGATCAACCGCGTGTCGAAATCGGTGATTTGACCGAATTAGCCGGTTCTATCAAGGAAAAAGGAGTATTAGAGCCGCTTTTGGTCAAACCCAACGGCGATGGAACGTGGATGATCATTGCCGGCGAAAGACGCTGGAGAGCTTCCAATCTAGCCGGTTTGCGCGAAGTTCCGTGTATTGAACTAGATATTGACGAAAAATCTATCGCTGAAATCGCGCTCATCGAAAATCTCCAAAGAAAAGATTTAAGTATTTGGGAAGTAGCTGATGGTCTCGCTGCTCTAAGCACTCGTTACGGTTACACGCACGAGGAAATCGCCAAAAAAATCGGCAAAAGCCGCAGCACGGTTACGGAATCATTTGCAATTGCGGGATTGCCGAATTCGATTCGTGAAAAATGTCTTCAAAACGAATTAAACTCTAAATCAACCCTGCTTGAAATCGCCCGCCAATTTGATGAAAAAGCAATGCACGATTTTATTACCGAGATAACAGCGCAGAACCAGAAACGGGAGAATCTCCGTCAAACTACCGGACAAAATAAAAATCGTCAATTAAAGGAAAAGGTTAAACTCGTAGAGAATTTAAAAAATTCGACAGATGCCGCAAACATTTTCAAATATGATTCCGCCGACAAAATTTTTAGTTTGCAAATTCATTTTACAGATGTTGAAAGGTTTGAAAAGAGAGATATTTTGAAGGCATTAAAAGAAGTTTTCGAGAAAATCAAAAATGAGGAATAGAAATAACATAATCTTTATTATCGGACGCGGCTGATATTATGGATTTTACTCGCTTTTGACACTTTCCTGATAAAAAGATACTATTTCCCTTTTGTTATCTTTACGAAAGATTATTATTTTTGTTTATTATCTTAATTGTATTATAAGGAGCTGCAAACACATTGAGCAACACAAATTATTTATTTACCTCGGAATCTGTAACCGAAGGACACCCGGACAAGATTGCCGACCAAATCTCGGATGCGATTTTAGACGCGATTTTAGAAAAAGACCCGACTGCCAGAGTCGCCTGTGAAACGCTTGTAACGACGGGCTTGGCGGTTGTCGCCGGAGAAATCACCACCATAGCGGAAATCAACTATCAAAAAATCGTCCGCGATACCATCAATGAAATCGGATATAACGATGCGCTTTACGGGTATGACTGCAATACTTGTTCGGTTTTGAATGCACTAGGCACACAATCGCCCGATATTGCACAGGGCGTGGACACGGGCGGCGCGGGCGATCAGGGATTGATGTTCGGATTTGCCTGTAACGAAACGCCGGAGTTGATGCCGTTGCCGATCCAATTGGCTCATAATTTGACCAGAAAACTCTCTGAAGTCCGCCGCAGCGGAGAACTTCCCTATCTGCGTCCCGACGGCAAATCGCAGGTTACCGTCGAATATCGTGACGGCAAGCCGTTTCGCGTTGATGCGGTTGTAATTTCATCGCAGCATTCTGAAGATATTACCACCGAACAATTGCGCGAAGATATTTTGGAAAAAGTTATAAAATCAACCGTTTCCGCCGATTTACTTGACGAAAACACAAAATATCATATCAATCCGACAGGTCGTTTTGTCGTCGGCGGTCCGATGGGCGACGCCGGCGTTACCGGGCGCAAAATTATTGTTGATACATACGGCGGCTATGCTCCGCACGGCGGCGGCGCGTTTTCCGGCAAAGACCCGACGAAAGTTGACCGTTCAGCCGCGTATATGGCGCGTTATATCGCCAAAAATATCGTCGCCGCCGGAATCGCCGAAAAATGCACCGTTCAATTGGCTTACGCCATCGGAGTTGCCGAACCCGTTTCAGTGCGCGTTGATACGCACGGAACAGGCAGATTCGATGAAGACAAACTTGCTGAAACCGTGCGAAAAAACTTCAATTTAACGCCGAAAGGTATTATCGAAACGCTTGATTTGCAGCGACCGATTTTTAGAGCGACTGCCAAGTTCGGACATTTCGGACGCACAAATGATGAATTTTCGTGGGAAAAAACAGACAAAGCCGACGCATTATTAGGCGCGATGAGTGCCAATGGCAACGGCTAAACTTAATCAATTTTGATGGCAAACAGTTCCGGCGAAAATTTTATTCTCATGGACTGTTTGCCGTTTTATTATCTAAATAACTAAATATTTTTTCGAAAAACAAAATTATGGCTAAAGAAGGAATTTCAATGGATTACGATATAAAGGACATCAATCTTGCACCGCAAGGTAAACAAAGAATCGAATGGGCTGACCGCGAAATGCCCGTTTTGCGGCTGATCCGCGAGCGTTTTGAAAATGAAAAACCGCTCGAAGGCGTAAAAATCGTGGCTTGCGCTCACATTACGACCGAAACGGCGAACTTAGCGCGAACGCTACAAGCGGGCGGCGCGGAAGCGATTTTAATCGCTTCGAATCCGCTTTCGACGCAAGACGACGTTGCAGCGTCCTTGGTTGCCGATTGGGGCATTCCGGTATTTGCCATCAAAGGCGAATCTACCGAAACCTATATGCGCCACGTTCGTATGGCTTTGGACTCTAACCCGCAGATAATTATTGACGATGGTTCGGACGTGGTGGCGACGATGCTCAAAGAGAAAAAAGAATTGGCGAAGTCAATTATCGGCACGACGGAAGAAACGACCACCGGAATCGTGCGCTTAAAGGCAATGGAAAAAGCCGGCGTGATGACATTTCCTTCAATGGCGGTTAACGACGCGCAGACCAAACACTTTTTTGACAATCGTTACGGAACGGGACAATCTACTCTGGACGGAATTATTCGCGCGACCAATATTTTACTCGCGGGCAAAAACTTTGTCGTCGTCGGGTACGGATGGTGCGGAAAAGGTGTGGCGATGCGCGCGCGCGGTATGGGCGCGAATGTCATCGTAACGGAAATTGATCCGGTTAAAGCTATCGAAGCCGTGATGGACGGTTTTCGCGTAATGCCGATGTCGGAAGCCTGTCAAATCGGCGATTTCTTTGTAACCGTAACCGGTAATCGCCACGTCATTGACAAAGAACATTTCGAAAAGATGAAAGACGGCGCGATTGTCGCCAACAGCGGACATTTTGATTTGGAATTGAATCTCGAAGCTCTGCGCGAAATGTCTTCCGAAGTCGCCGCCCGCCGTCCGTTTGTCGAAGAATATATCGGCACAGACGGCAAAAGCGTGATTGTTCTCGGCGAAGGACGTTTGATAAATTTGGCGGCGGCGGAAGGTCATCCGGCGAGCGTGATGGATATGTCGTTTGCCAACCAAGCCCTTTCGACTGAATACCTGGTCAAAAATCAAGGCAAACTTGAAAATAAAGTTCACGTTTTACCGGAAGAAGTTGATCAGGAGATTGCCGGTTTGAAACTTCACGCACTCGGTATTTCAATTGATACTCTAACTCCCGAAATGGTTGAATATATGTCGTCTTGGGAAACCGGAACTTAATTTTATGTCGAATTTCTAAAAAAAGAAGCCGTCGCTGATCCAGCGACGGCTTCTTTTTGATGAATTTTTATAATTCAAAATGGTGAGGAAAAGTGAGATAAAATGTTTCCGACATAAATTGTAAGGTGAGGTGTGTGGTTATTGGTAAAACCTACGTTATTTCTATAATGCGAATAACGTGCCATAAAAAATAACATTTATTTGGTGTTACATAATCATCTTAAATGCTGTGCAGACACTGAGAAATACGAGAATTACTTTTATTTACGAAATTCATTTTCCATATTTTTCCATATCAAAAATAATAGTGTTGCAATCAAAATTGATATAGATTAACATTTCAAAAAACAATAAATTCCCGTTTAATAATAAAATTAAAAAAAATGAAACCCCGGCTGATAATATTAAACGGCTCGCTAGAGTCGCAGACATTCACTTTGCAGGAAGGCGAAGTTTTTACTATCGGGCGGGCTTTGCGAAATCAATTGACAATTCCAGATACTGTAATGTCGAGAGAACACGCTTTGATCAGAAAAACTGCCGAAGGTTTTCTGTTGGAAGATCTCAACAGTCAAAATGGTATTTACGTCAACGATTATGCTACACAAAAATTGTTTCTAACTCACGGAGACCGAATTCGCATTGGACAAACAAATATTTTGTTTCTCACGGAAGATGACGAAGCATTGACTTTCTCAAATGAAATCCATTTTGATGAAGATTTAACGGCTACTCAATCTGATTTTGTCGCACCTTTCAGAAAACTGAGCGATACATTACCGACGGATTTGGAGGTTTTGACAAAAATTGGCGCGGCGTTAAATGAAATCCAAAACTCCGAAGAACTACAAAAAAAATTACTCGAGATCATTCTCGAAATTATTCCCGCCGAACGCGGTGCGATTGTCCTGCTTAACAACGACTTGATTTCACCGAATTCAGTCTGCGTGATGAATAAAGTCAAACGCGGCACCGAACCGATGCACATCAGCCGAAGCGTTACACAGAGAGTTTTTAGCGAAAAGTCCGCAATTTTGAGAAACGATATCAACAATACGGAGTTCCAATCTACCGACAGTTTGATAAATATGGGTGTCAATTCCCTTTTGTGTGTGCCGCTTTTGTCCGGCGAAATCAGCGGTTTGATTTATTTGGATTCGGGAGATGCGGCATTTAGTTTTGAAACGGAACATCTGCAGCAAATGACCGCCATCGGAAGCCTCGTCGTTTCCGCTTTGAAAAATGTGCGGCATCTCGAATCGCTCAAACTTGAAAATGAATCGCTGCAAAACTGGGTTGAAATCGAAACAAATATGATCGGTGAAAGCGATGAGGTGAAAATACTGGCGCAGCTTATCGCCAAAGTTTCACAGACCGATTCGACAATTTTAATCACCGGTGAAAGCGGCACCGGCAAAGAACTTGTCGCGCGGGCGATTCACAGAAACTCTCTGCGTAACAATAAACCTTTTATCGCCTTAAATTGTGCGATGCTGAATGAAAATTTTTTAGACAGCGATTTGTTCGGACACGAGAAAGGGGCGTTCACCGGCGCAACCGGACAGCGCAAAGGGAAGATTGAAATTGCCCACGGCGGAACACTTTTTTTAGATGAAATCGGCGAACTCGCGCCGACGCTTCAGGCAAAACTCCTGCGCGTTATACAGGAACGCGAGTTCGAAAGAATCGGCGGCGGCAAACCGATAAAGGCGAATATTCGTCTGCTTGCCGCAACAAATCGAAACTTGGGCGAAGAAGTAAAAAAAGGCAGTTTCAGAGAAGACCTTTTTTTCCGGCTCAACGTCGTCCAAATTCAGGTTCCGCCGCTGCGCGAGCGGAAAACAGACATTCTGCTGCTGGCGCATCATTTTACAAAAAAATACAGCGAAATCTGTAAAAGAAAAGTCAACGGAATTTCCCGACAAGCTGAACAGGCATTAGTCGGACACGAGTGGCGCGGGAATGTTCGGGAGCTGGAAAATGCGATTGAAAGAGCAATTGTTTTAGGTTCGGATAAAGTTATTCAACCGGCAGATTTACCCTTTGAGATTGTTGGTAATGCAACCGTTGAACATAATTCTTCACTTGATTTAAGTCAGCAGCTTAAAATTGCCAAAAGCAAAATTGTACTCAATGCAATAAAAGAAGCAGACGGAAATTACTCCGAAGCCGCTCGACATCTTTCCATACATCCAAATAATCTTCACCGTATAATTCGTGAACTCGAAATAAAAGAAAAAGCAAAAAAAATCATCTGATCCGACCGACATTTATTTATCCATTTCATTTATTAAGTTCTAATTTTCGACATTAGGTATGCTCCAAATACGGCAAAAAGTATAAGCGGACTCCAGACGGCAATTTTCGGATTAATAAGTCCGTTTAACCCGAACTGTTCCAACGTACTTGTAACCCCCATAAAGACGAGCCAAACCGCAATCGCGTAGCCAAGCGTTACAACTTTCCCTTTCCGATTTAAAGACAATGCGAAAGGTGCTGTAAACAGTGTAATGATAAAAGGCAAAAACGGCGTGGTTGATTTTTTTTCCAGAGCAACCTCGTAAATTCTTTGTTCGGTTTCAGATTCGGTATTTTCTATCTGCTGTTTCGTTGCTTTTGTTGACAGGTGGCTCGGTTTTTCATTTAAATTTTTAAAGGGATTTGAAACTTCCCGGATTTCGACGTTTGAAAGTTGTCTAATTACTATCTTCCCATCCATCCAAACTATCTCTTCAGTATTTTCCAATGGACGAATTTTATCATTTTCCCAAATCGCAGACGGTGTTTTATATACTTTTTGCAGTTTTGAGCCTTCATCGTTGAACTCATAAATCGTCAGATTTTTGACCGCCTGCGGTTCCCCGATGCCGCTTTTGTCCAATTCAAAAAAGTAAATTCGTGTGTCATTGGCAAACCAAATTTTACCTGTTTTGTTTGCCATAATTCCTCGGCTACGAATCTGATCGCGCAATTGGTCCTGGGTTTGATTAGCCTGAGGAAGAACCATTTCCTGAATTCCCCAGTTTATTGCACCGATCAAAAACATCAGCATAAAGCACGGCATCAAAAGCCGATAGACACTTTGTCCGGCTGCCGTCCAGGTAACAATTTCATTTTGCCTGGATTTAATAACATAAGTCGCCAATGTCGCAATCATCAGTGCCGAAGGTGCTAATTGTATGTAAATAAAAGGAATAAGGTAAAATAAGTATTTTAATAAAAGAATTACTCCGTTATTGATTTCTCCGGCAAACTTCCAAAGTTCAAACGCCGTAAAAATCATATAGATGGTCGTCAAAAAACCCAGCGTCAGGAGAAAATATTTGAAAAGATTCAAAATTATATCAAAATCTAAAATTCCCGTCGTTAAATCAATATAAAAATTTCGTCTTGTATTTATTTTCAAACTCGCCGGAAAATTTATCTTAAAAATTTTTCCAAAACGGTTTTTTCGCTGTGTCAGTTGGCGATTTGAAACAAAAAACCAGAATATAAATAGAAAGCTTATGATTATCGGAATCAAACCGGCGGATAAAACAGAAATTTGATCGGTTCTGGCTAGCTGTTCGCCCAAGAGTGTGAGCAAATAATAGTTTACCAGACTGACGAGCGCGAGAAATATTCCAAAACCTCTGCCGCCACGATTAAAACGTAACACCAATGCAGTTCCTAAAAGCGCAAAGATCAGCGGGGTGATCGAAAGAATTATTCTTCTTTGCCAAAGTATTTGAGCTTCTGTTTTCTCCTTTCCAATTTTTGTTTCTGCTAGTTGTGCAAGTCCGCTCAAACCTAACTCTTCAGGATTTACCTCACTTCCACTTAATTTTTCAATAATTTCACTTCGTTTGGTATTTATTGCGAGTCTTATTTGTCCGACATTCTCCGATACAAATTTATCCTTGCTGCTTTCCGTTGACAATGTATTGATAATTGCATTGTCCAAAACCAATTCCGATTTATCTTTCTGAGAATCAATTCTTCCACTTTTTGACGTTATCAGACGCACAGTATTATTGTTTTTGTCTTCGTTATAGATAAATATATTTTTCCACGTACCTTTTTCTATATCTCCATCTTTGACATAAATCGTATAACCGTTTATTTCCGAATTAAAAACGCCCGGTTCAATCGGTGATTCGAGTTTATAAAGTGCTGTTTGCAGAGCAACTTGACGGACGATTTTGGCGGCAAAAGGAACGCCGTTGAGATTTATAAAAAATGCAAAAAAAGACAGCAAAATTCCTAAAATGATGATAGGAAAAGTAATTTGGAAATTTCCGACACCGGCGGCACGAATCGAAATCAGTTCACTGTCGCCCTGCATTTTTGAAAGTCCGATGATCACACCGACAAGAACCGCCATCGGACAAGTAAAAGCGATGACATTCGGAACGAGCGCAAATGTCAATTGCCAGACAAGATTTTTTGGAATGTTAACACTAAAAAAAATGTCGGAGAACCGGCTGGCTTGCTGAACAAAGAGAATCACGCTCAACAACAGCCACGAAAAAATAAAGTAAGGCACAATTGACCGGACAATATATCCCGAAATTAACCAACTAAAACGCTTCATTAAAAAATTACAACTTTGCCGACAAGATTTTTTCGCCGACGGTTTCCTTTCCGAGAATATTCGAGATTATTCTTCTTAAAATAGCGGAAACTTCCTTGACATCATTTAAATAGTTTTTTGCAAATTCGGTAAATTTTGTCGGCGAAAACTTTTGCGCGTTTATAAAAATCTCTCTTTGAATGGCGGAAATTTTGAAATTATTAGAACTTTTCCAACAATTTTTACAATAAAGATGAAAATTTATCTGCAATTGTGTCTTTTCGCTGCCGTCCAGTTCCCTTTTACAGCCGTCGCAATTATTCCAGTTCGGCAAATAACCGCCCAATCTTAAAATCCAAAGCTCAAAATAAACCGCGATGCTTTCAAGACTTTCAGAATTTTCGGCGGCGGCTTCCAAACAAACTTTTGTCATCCGATAAAGTCTTTCATTCGGATCGTGCGGCGGCGCAAACTCGACAAGAAGATCAACCAGATATGAAAATTTTTGCAGAAATTGCGGTTCACTCGCATTGTCAAAAAACGATTTGACTAAATCTATCTGTCTGATGGAAACGAGTTCACGTTCTTCTTTTTGAAAATATTGAATTTGAACGATTGAAAAAGGCTCAAGACTTCCGCCGAATTTGCTTTTCAGACGTTTTGCGCCCTTGGCAACGCCGCGCACAAGTCCTTCATTTTGTGTGAGCAAAACGATTATTTTGTCGGCTTCCGCTAAACTGTAACTTTTCAGAATCAATCCTTCCGTTTCAACTAAACCCATTTTCCCTCTACCAAGGTATAAAATAAAAAACCCAAGCCAAAACCAAACTGACGACCACAAACTGCGCGAAAATCTTTGCGCCGTAAATCACTCTTTCTTTAGATGTGCCGGAAGCAAATGCGCCGAAGGCGATTGCCACGAAAAATGCAAAACCGATTAAATATAAAAAATGAATCATTTTTTTCTCCCCAAATTTATATCAATCGCATCCATAATTGCCATATAATTCAGCAATCCGGCAATCTCTAAAAATCTTCCGCCATATTCAAAAGTCGCCCACGCCGCAACATTCGGCGGCGGATTCACCGATAGGAAAAAACTTATCAACGCACCCAAACCGTTACCGAGCCGCGCAAAAATATTTAATAAATAAAGCAACGCTCCGTCTTTAAACCCAAAACCAGGATAATGTGCGCCGCCGCTGATGATGGCGATGATAAACATTGTCCAAATAACCGCGCCGATGATAACGCCTCTTATCATTCGTCCCTGAATCAGATGCCCAAGTCCGGGAATTAGCCACGAAATTATTCCAATTAAATATGGATTATCCATTTTTTATGCCTCAATTCTTTAAGTTTTAACATTAACCGTCTGCGTACCGACTGTTAATGTTAAATAAAGTTTTATCTGATAAACTATTAACTATAAAATGCTTATATTTTTCTAGAAATAGCTTTAACTCTAATACAACAAGTATTTTTCTCTGTCTTTACAAAATCTTTTGATTTCTCCCTGCCACGATGATTTAATCGCCAAAATTTCCTTTCCCTCTTCAAAAAATTCTCTGATCTTTGTTGTTCCGGCAATTACATCAAAAGGATTACGATCAAAAATATATTCATATGGCGGATTTTTCCACTCAAAATCGCTTGAATAAAGGTCGAAAATAGTTTTTATCATCGCTAGCCCCGTAATTACAGGTTCGAATATTTTTCTATCTACAATATGAAGAAAAACTCCGCTGCAATTTTCACCGGCAAATTTTTGAAATGTCGGTAAGAAGTTTATCGATCTGAAAATAACTCCCGGAAGTTTAAGTGATGTCAGAGCATCGGCATATTCCAAAGCGTTGATATAAGATGCGCCGATGATCTCGAAAGGTTTGGTTGTTCCGCGTCCTTCCGACACTTTTGTTCCTTCAAAATAGACGGTTGCCGGAAAAACAACGGCTGTATCAACCGTCGGCATATTCGGCGACGGCATCACCCACGGAGCGTCCGTTTCGTCATAGAAGTCTTCTCTGTTCCAATTTTCCATTGTAATTATTTCCAAATCACAATGTAGTTCAAAGTCCGAATTAAAGAGTTGTGCGAGTTCTCCTACGGTCATTCCGTGCCGCATCGGAATCGGATACATTCCGACGAATGATTCGTGACCGATTTCCAGCAAATTACCTTCGACATCCACTCCGTTAATCGGATTCGGGCGATCCAGCACGAACATTTTTTTGCCGTATTTGGCGCAGGCTCGCATACAGTTCGCCATCGTGTAAATAAACGTATAGACACGACAGCCAACATCTTGTAAATCAAACACTAACGCATCCAAACCTGAGAGCATTTCTTCGGTCGGCTCGCGCGTTTCACTGTATAGAGAATAAATGGGAATTTCAGTCCGGCTGTCAATAATATGAGATGTTTCAATCATATTATCCTGAACGTCGCCGCGAATTCCGTGTTGCGGTCCGAAAAGAGCCGTCAGATTTATGTTGTCGTTTTCAAAAAACAAATCCGCCGCGTGCTGAAAACGATGATTGACGGACGCGGGATTGCAGACCAACCCGACACGCAAACCTTTCAGAAGATTTGCCTGCTCGTTTAAAATCTTTTCCAGCCCCAGTTTAACAACTTTACGCTGACATTCTTCCATAAGTTAAATTAAACTTTCTCCTGAGCATATTTCGCACAAGCGGCGACAAAGGTTTCAAAAATCTTCCCGGAAAGAGTGTTCGTTTTCCACGAAAGTTCGGGATGCCACTGAACGCCCAAATTAAATCTTTCTTCGCGCGTATCTTCGATGCACTCGACCACCTCATCTTTTGCCCACGCCGTCGCCTTCAGATTTTCCCCCACTTTTTTTACTGCCTGATGGTGCGAAGAATTTACTTTAACATTTTTATCTATATTTATATTTTCATCCGTTATCAGACGCTCTAAAAAACTGCTGCCGGATATTTTAAGACTGTGCGAATCTCTGCCCGGCAAACTTCCCTGTTCGTGTTTGAGGCAATTCGGAATTTGGACTTCTATATCCTGAAAAAGTGTCCCGCCCCGAAAAACATTTAAAATCTGCATTCCGAAACAAATCGCTAAAACGGGCATCTTCAATTTCTCGGCTTGCGCCAAAATCAGCAAATCGGTTTCGTCTTTTTCTTTAATCACGCCGCCCAATTTCGGGTGCGGTTCTTCGCCGTAACGAAGCGGGTCAACATCCGAATCGCATCCGGGCAGCAAAACGCCGTCTAAATTTCGCATCGCCCGTTCGATGTATTCTTTTTCGGGAATTAAAGGAATGTGAAACGGAATCGCGCCGAATGCCTCCAAAGCCTCACAGTAATCGCGCCCGAGGTAAAAACGGCGGGTTTCAATTTCAAGGCGCATTGTCAGTCCGATTTTTGGTCTTAGATTCATAAACTTTATAATGTTCAAACAAATTGTCGCCGTCTGTCAATTTGAGCATTTCAATTTAAAGATTTATCATTAAAGTTTTTATGAAACACGAAAATACAAAAATACGCTCGACCACCGTTTTGCTCGTGCGCCGCAATGATGAAATTGCGATGGCTGGCGACGGACAGGTGACGCTCGGCGAAACGGTTATTAAAGGAAATGCCCGCAAAGTAAGGCGAATTTATAACGACAAAGTTTTGGTCGGTTTTGCGGGTGCAACCGCCGATGCTTTTTCGCTTTTATCAAAATTCGAGGCGAAACTCGAACAATATCAAGGGCAACTCGAACGTGCCGCGATTGAATTGAGCAAAGACTGGCGAACGGACAAATATCTGCGCCATTTGGAAGCACTTTTAATTGTCGCCGACAAAACCGATGCTTTTTTGATTTCGGGTAAAGGCGATGTTATTTCTTCCGACGAAGGGCTTCTTTCGGTCGGTTCGGGCAGTATGTACGCGCTGGCTTCGGCGCGGGCGTTGATGAAACATACGGAACTTTCCGCCAGCGAAATCGCGCGGGAATCGCTGAAAATCGCTGGTGAAATCTGCATTTATACCAATTCCGATATAATTATCGAAGAATTACAGTAAAAAAATACTACACATAAAACAATGCCTATCTATTTGAGTGGCGAGATAAAGGAAACTGTGCCAAAACTAAAATTAGACGATTTAACGCCGCGCCAGATTGTCGCGGAATTAGATAAATATGTGGTCGGACAGGCGAATGCCAAACGCGCCGTCGCCGTCGCGCTCCGCAATCGCGTGCGCCGACAAAAGCTGCCGCCGGAAATCGCGCGGGACGTGCTGCCGAAAAATATTTTGATGATCGGTTCAACCGGAGTCGGAAAAACCGAAATCGCCCGCCGTCTGGCGCGGCTCGCCAATTCGCCGTTTATAAAAATCGAAGCCTCGAAATTTACCGAAGTCGGTTACGTCGGGCGCGATGTTGAAAGTATGATTCGGGAGTTGACTGATGTGGCGGTTGATATGACAAAACAAGCCGCATATGAAGAAATTCTCGAAAGAGCCGAGCAGAATGTCGAGGAAAAAATTCTCGATATTTTGCTTCCGACTTCAAATAATTACAGTTTTGAGAGCGACAACTCACTGGATTTGCAGGAAAAATCGCAACCGAATCGCACACGCGAAAAACTCCGCGAACAATTGCGAAGCGGTGAGCTTGACGACCGTCTAATCGAGATTGAAACGCAGGATCGTTCAAATGCGATGATTGATTTCGTCGGCGGTCAGGGAATGGAGGAAATGGGTGTCAATCTGCGCGATATGATGGGGAATTTGTTTCCGGCAAAAACCGTCCGCCGCAAAATAAAAATTGCCGAAGCAAAAACTTATATGCTCCGTGACGAACAGGAAAATCTGATTGATATGGAGCAAATCACGCGGGCGGCAATTGATTCACTAGAGAATTCGGGAATCATTTTTCTCGACGAAATGGATAAAATCGCCGGACGCGAATCCGGTTCGGGCAGCCCGGATGTTTCGCGTGAAGGCGTTCAGCGCGATTTGCTGCCGATTGTCGAAGGCACAACCGTCAATACGCGCTACGGAATGGTCAATACCGAACATATTCTTTTTATCGCCGCCGGTGCTTTTCACGTTTCCAAACCTTCGGATTTGATTCCCGAAATGCAGGGACGTTTTCCGATTCGCGTCGAACTTGAGTCCTTAACATTAGACGACTTTAAGCGCATCCTTATACAGCCTAAGAATTCGCTTATTAAGCAGTATCAAGCACTGCTTAAGACGGAAGAAATCAATCTTGAATTCACCGAAGATGCGATTACGACGCTCGCCGAAATGACCGTCAACATTAATAAAACCACCGAAGACATTGGTGCGCGAAGGCTTCATACGCTTTTGGAAAAGCTGCTTGAGGAAATAAGTTTTCTTGGTAGTGAATTGGAAGATAAAAATCAAACTTTGGATTCTGATTATGTCAAAGACAAACTTGAAGATCTTGTAAAAGATCAAAACTTACGTCAATACGTTCTGTAAATTAAACAGCTTTTAAACACAATGCTTAAACAAGTTCGGTTAAACAAAAAAGCAAGCGGTAAAGCGGCATTAGCGTTTATAGTGCTTGCTTTGTTTATTTGTTTAAGCTGCGGAAAACGCACTCCGCCCTTGCCGCCGATTGAAAGAGTTCCGCAGCGGGTCGAGATTTCCGGCTTTCAGCGCGGCAATAAAGTTAATCTGACTTGGATGATGCCCGCCCGCAACGCTCCCGACGGCAGCATCTTAAATATTGACCGCGCCGACATTTATCGTTTGGCTGAACCTTTAAACTCGACGTTGACACTTTCGGAAGAGGAATTTGCTTCGCGCAGCACTCTAATTGCTTCGTTAAAAATTACAGATCAAGATTTTGGTCTGAAAAAAATAAATTATACGGACACGCTGGAATTTGCCGGACAACCCGTGCGGCTTCGTTATGCGATTCGATTTGTCAATAATTCGGGACAAAAAGCGGCTTTTTCAAATTTCCTGTTAATTGAACCGACAGCGCGAGTTGCCGACGCTCCGACTTCCCTTTTGGCAAAAATTACCGAAAACGCGGTCGTGTTAGATTGGAACGCGCCCGACACAAATGTTGACGGCTCAAAACCCGTAAATATTCTCGGATATAACGTTTATCGTTCGACATCGGAAAATGAAACGGCGAAGATTTTGAATAAAACCCCGATAAATCAAACGGAATTTAACGATGAGTCTTTTGAATTCGGCAAAGATTATTTTTATTTTGCGCGGACGGTTTCACTTGGCAGTAACGGGGAGCCTGTCGAAAGTCTGGAATCGAATATCGTAAAACTTTCGCTGAAAGATATTTTCCCGCCAAGTTCCCCCAGCGCAATAACCATTGCCGTTGCGCCGAATAATTTATCAATATTTTTCGCCGCCAATCCTGAAAACGACATTGCCGGTTATCGAATTTATCGTTCGACAAACAAAAGTTTGCCGTTACCGGAATGGCAAAACTTAACGCCCGAACTTTTGACGACCAATACTTTTCAAGATAAACAAGTCGAATCTGGTAAAACTTATTTTTATTATTTAACCGCCGCAGACAAGGCGGGAAATATCAGCGAACCTTCGGAAATTGTTTCCGAAACCGCTCCTTAAAATTTATGAAACTGTGCCGATTTTTACATAATGACGAATTAAAATATGGTGTCGTGCAAGGCGATTCGATTTTCCCTCTGCCGGAAACGGATGTTTCGGGCAAATCTGTTGTGGCTTTGAAAATCTCAGAGGCTGTAAATAAATCGGAGGTAAATTTTCTGCCGCCCGCCACACCTTCAAAAATTGTCTGCGTCGGGCGAAATTACGCCGAACACGCCGCCGAACTCGGCAATGAAGTGCCGAAAGAACCGCTTCTTTTTTTGAAAGCCCCGTCTTCGATGATTACCGACGGCGAAACAATTATTATTCCCGAACAATCAAATCAAGTTGAACATGAAGGCGAACTTGCCGTCGTTATCGGACGCAATTGTAAGAATTTGTCTGAAAATGATAATCCGTTGGAGTATGTTTTCGGATATACTTGTTTAAACGACATAACAGCCAGAGATTTACAGCGCGAGGATGTTCAATTCACACGCGCCAAATCTTTTGACACTTTTTGTCCGATTGGCGCGTTTATCGAAACGGAAGCTGATGTTTCTAATGTTCGCGTGGTAACCAAAGTAAACGGCGTGATTAAACAAGACGGACAAACTTCGCAAATGGTTTTTTCCGTGCCGTTTTTGATAAGATATATTTCAAAACAGATGACCTTAAACGCCGGCGACATTATCGCTACCGGAACGCCTTCGGGAGTTTCAAAACTGAATGACGGCGATGTAGTTACGGTGGAAATTGAAGGAATCGGAAGGTTGGAAAATCCTGTAAAAAATTCAAATTGATGAAAACCTGTCCAAAATGTAACGCTGCATATCTTGATAATACGCTGGAATTTTGCCTCGAAGACGGTTCAAAATTATTTACTTCCAAAAATGAAAATCCAACAGATGCAAAAACTGCGGTTTTGAACGATTTTTCTAAACCGTTACCAAACGATTTTGGAATTTCAAAGGAAACAATTCTAACAAATAAACAAACCTACAAACTCGCAAGTATAAAAGAAAAGGTAACTTATCAGGGCAATAAAGTCGTCGAAACCGCTCCGGTTGTGGTGGCTTTGATTCATAATTACTGGCAGTGGCTGTATTTGGAAAAAGCAAATTACAGCACGACAATTGCTTTTTTGACTTCCGGGCAGTTCAGCATTTGGCTCAGTTTGTTGGTTGTCGGAGTGATTACGAGTTTTATCGCGCTGAAATACGGAAAAAATAAAGGTTTTGCAATTACGGGTTTGGTTATTTTGGCAATTAATTTATTATTGAGCATAGTTCCAATCAAATAAAAGGAGATTAAAATGAAATTTTTTATAGATACTGTAAACTTAGACGAAATAAAAGAAGCGAATGAACTTGGATTGATTGACGGCGTAACGACGAATCCGTCATTGGTGGCGAAAGAAGGCGATGTTGATTTTAAGAAACGGATCGCCGAAATTTGCGAAATTGTAAGCGGCGACGTTTCAGCGGAAGTTACGGCATTGGACACCAAAGGAATGTTAAAACAAGGACGCGAATTGGCGAAAATCGCACCGAATGTCGTCGTCAAATGTCCGCTGACGTGGGACGGTTTGAAAGCCACGCGAACTTTTCATGATGAAGGAACAAAGGTTAATGTAACTCTGTGCTTTTCGGCTTCGCAGGCACTTCTGGCGGCAAAAGCGGGAGCGAGTTATATTTCGCCTTTTATTGGACGGCTCGACGATATTTCCGAAAACGGTATGCAGCTCATTCACGATATTGTTCAAATTTACGACAATTACGATTTTGAAACCGAAATTTTGGCGGCAAGCATCAGACATCCGATGCACATTGTTGATTGCGCTTTAGCTGGCGCGGATGTAGCGACTGTTCCATTCAAAGTTTTAAACCAGCTCATCCAACATCCTTTGACTGATAAAGGCTTGAACGCCTTTTTGGACGATTGGAAAAAAAGCGGCAGGAAATAATTTTTCAATTAATATAATTGTTTTTAAGGCGTGAACTATTTCACGCCTTTTTTATTGGATGATGAATACTTTTTGGGAAAATAAATAGCAAGCTATTCATTAATGAATAGCTTGCTATTTATATGTTTGCTATTTAATATTAATTAGCTTACTATTTACTTTATGATTGATTTCGAAAAAACTTTAACTTATTTGTTGACACCGATTTCCAATTCGTACTGGTCAATACTGGAAAAATCAATGAACGAAATAAACCTACACAGCGGACAGGTATTTATATTGATTTCTTTGCTTAAAGAAGATGGACAAAGCCAAATTGAGCTTTCAAAAAATCTTAATTTAGCCCCTCCAACCGTCAATAAAATGATTAAAAGTTTAGTTGAAAGTAATTTTGTAATGACGAAAAATGATAATGAGGACGGTAGAGTTTTGAGAACTTTTCTGACACGAAAGAGTTTCGACTCAAAAAATTTGATAGAAAAGCAATGGGCTAAAATTGAAACTCAGATATTTTTAAATTTTACCGAAACCGAAAAGCTGATATTATTTCAACTTTTCGATAAACTGGGAAAAAATTTAATTGATGAAACTGCCGCAGAATAATATGATAAAACAAAATAAACATATTACAATAAATTCGAGAAAATTTGACGGAAAAATCCATCGCAGTTGGAAAGCGGAATTCATTGAGCAAAAAGATTCCCTGCTTACATTTATAGGGGAATTTGAAAAAGAAATAAACCACACATATCTTGGCGTTATCGGACGTGGAACTGTCAGTTATGAGTTTTATTGGCTTGACCGATGGTATAATATTTTTCGTTTTCACGAACCAAACGGCGATCTGCGGAATTTTTACTGCAATATAAATATGCCGCCAACTTTTGAAGAAGGTATTTTAGATTACGTAGATTTGGATATTGATATTTTGGTTTGGAGTGATTTCTCATTTGAGATTTTAGACACAGATGAGTTTGAAGAAAATTCTATAAAATTCAAATATTCTCATGAAATTCACAATAAAATAAAAAAAAGCCTCGAAGAATTGAAGAAAATGATTGAAAATAAATTATTCCCTTTTGATGGTTTTTAATAGAAAAATCCTTTCCCTGAAATTAAAACTCAATTCCCTGTTGAGCAAAAATACCGGCGTGAAACGGATGCTTAACTTCTTTCATTTCGGTTACTAAATCTGCCGCATCAATCAATTTTGGGGGTGCGTTTCTGCCGGTTAAAACTATATGCAAATTTGGTTGTTTGGCGCGGACTCCTTTTATTTCGTCGAGAACTTTGTCCAAATCTAAAAATTTATAATCCAAAACATAAACGAGTTCATCGAAAACCAATAGGTCATATTCACCGCTACGCATTTTTTCAACACATAATGCCCAAGTTATTTCCGAAGTTTTAATGTCTTGCGCTTTGTCATTTGTATCCCAAGTAAAACCGTCGCCCATAGTGTGAACTTCAATTCCGAGCAGTTCTGCAGATTCGTGTTCCCCGTAACGATCTGTTTTTGATTTCATAAATTGAATCATACAACAATTCATTCCGCGCCCAGCCGCGCGCATCATTAATCCCAACGCACAAGTCGTTTTACCTTTGCCGTCGCCCGTATTGACCATCAACAAACCTTTTGTGTTTTCTTTATATCCATCGCGCCGCCATTTATAGCGTTTTTCTTTAGTGTCTGTCATCGGTTAATTCTATTGCTGTTTATTTGAGTAATTTCAAGCTAAACTCAATTCCAATTTATCTTCTTCGACAGTTTTTGAGTCACTGTCGGCTTTTTCGACCGCTTCAATAACTGCGGAAACTATTTCAAATTCTTTGGTTTTCCAATCACCCGTCGCCCGGCAGCCGGCAGCGTTTCTGTGACCGCCGCCGTCAAATTTTTCGGCAATTCGCGCGACATTTATATTACCCTTTGAACGCAAACTGACGCGAAAAATATTCGGCTCGACCTCGCGCATATAAATTACCGCTTCGACTTCTTTAGCAGTTAGGGGAATATTTACAAATCCGTGATTGTCGCCGTCAACCGCACCTGAATTTTCCTTCATCTCAAGCGTTTGACGCATCCACGCGACTTTTCCGCTCTTGTCGCGCTTGACGGTGGCGAGAACCTGGCGCATCAATTCGATTCGGCTCCACGGATAACTATTATAGACGGCTTGTGAAATATCTGCCGGTTTGACACCGACTTTGATAAGTTCGGAGGCGACTTTCAGAGTTCTCTCGGTTGTATTCGGAAAATGAAATGAGCCGGTGTCGGTAACGAGTGCCAAATAAACACACTCTGCTATCTCTTTTGAAATCCGTCCGCCGATAGCCTTGCACAGATTATAAATCATTTCGCCAACTGCCGAAGCCGTCGCGTCAATCCAATTAATTGTGCCAAAATGTTCGCTGGTTGCGTGATGGTCAATATTTACGACATACTGATTTTCTAAACCCTGAATTTGAGGACGGGAAATATCGGAACATTCCATTACAAAAACCGCATCGTATTGTCCGTCAATTTCCGAAACTTTGCGAATTTCGTCCGCGCCCGGCAATTGTCTGTAAGAAACCGGAATGCCGTCGCTGACAATAACTTCCGCCGTTTTGCCCAAAGAGCGCAGCAACCAGCATAATCCCAATGACGAACCGATTCCGTCACCGTCCGGTCTGACGTGCGTGGTGATGGCAAAATTCTGTTTATTTTCAATTAATTCTACAACTTGGCTTAACATCTTCTTAAAGGATTAAGGATAATGGATAGAGGATAAAGTAAATTTGTCTTATCCTTCGACCTCGTCCTTTCCGATACTCTCCTCCAGCGTCAAATCTTTTAATAGTTCATTGACGCGAATCGCATTTTCTTCAACCGTGTCGCGCACGAAATTTAAAATCGGCGCGTGGCGCAAATCAAGGTCTAATGCAACTTGCTGCCGCACAAAAGTGGCGGCGTGTTGTAATGCTTTGAGTGCTTCTTTAACTTCTTTTTCTTCGCCCTGAACGATGACGAAAACTTTGGCTTCGCGCAGATTATCAGACACGCGAACATCTGTTACGGTAACACCTATCAATCGCGGATCGTCGAGTTCGTAGCCGACAATTTCCGTAATTTCAGCGCGTAAGGCTTCTGCTAATCTTTCAGGTCTTCTCACTTATATTTTTGTTACAAATTTGGACAGAACAAAACACTTAAATTTGAAGTTATAATTCTGTCGGCGCGATTTTCTCGACCGTGAACGCTTCAATTTCATCATCAACTTTAATGTCGTTGTAATTGACCAGACCGATTCCGCATTCAAAACCTTGTCGAACTTCACTGACATCATCTTTGAAGCGTTTAAGCGAATCAATATCGCCTTCCCAAATAACAACATCATCGCGGATCAGCCGCGCTTTTGCCTGTCGCCTGACAACTCCGTCAGTTACACGGCAACCAGCAATTGAACCGACTTTTGAAACCTTGAAAACCTCCAAAACAAGGGCTTTGCCGAGAATTGTTTCTTTCTCAATGGCATCAAGCATTCCGATCATTGCCGCCGTAATTTCTTCTTCAACTTTGTAAATGATCGAGTGCAGACGAATATCTACATCTTCCTGTTTGGCAGTTTCAACGGCACGAACTCCGGGACGCACGTTGAAACCGATAATTACAACGGCAGTCGAGGCTTGATCGGCTTGTGTTGCAGAAGCGAGTAAGACATCCGATTCAGTAATCGCACCGACACCAGAACGAATAACTCTGACTTTCACTTTTTCGGTCGAGAGTTTTTCGAGCGTAGATTTCAGAACTTCAACTGAACCCTGCACGTCAGCTTTAAGAAGAACCAGCAATTCTTTGACTTCCGCCAGTCCAAGCGATTCGATACCGCGTTTGGTCGTCTTCAGCATCGCCACATTACGGGCGTGAATCTGTCGTTGATTGGCGATAGTTTGCGCCTTATCAATATCGGAAACAACTTGGAAAGTATCGCCGGCTTGCGGAACTCCTTGCAAACCGAGAACTTCGACCGGTGTTGCCGGTGGTGCTTCATCTACGATTTCGCCACGGTCATCGAACATCGCGCGAACTTTTCCGTAGTATTGTCCGACAATAAACGGGTCGCCGACGTGCAATGTTCCCTGCTGGACGAGAACCGTAGCGACTGAACCGCGTCCTCTGTCGAGTTTCGCTTCTAAAACCACACCGGAAGCGCGTCGGGTCGGACTCGCTTTCAAGTTCAAAATATCGGTTGAAAGCAAAACGGTTTCGAGCAGCGTATCGAGATTTGTGTGTTGTTTGGCGGAAACTTCAATCATTTCAGTTTCACCGCCCCATTCAATCGGCTGTAAACCTTGCGCCGCCAGACCTTGTTTAACTCTGTCGGGATTTGCGCCGGGTTTATCTATTTTGTTAATCGCCACAATAATAGGAACGCCTGCCGCTTTTGAATGGTCAACGGCTTCGATTGTCTGCGGCATCACGCCGTCATCTGCTGCGACAACTAAAATCACAACATCCGTTGCTTTCGCCCCGCGCGCCCGCATTAAAGTAAAGGCTTCGTGTCCGGGCGTGTCGAGAAAAACGACGCGGCGTTTTTCTTCAGGATCGTCCGGGTTCGGCACAAAAACGCTGTATGCGCCGATGTGCTGCGTAATACCGCCGGCTTCACCTTCAGCCACATTATCTGAACGAATCGCATCGAGCAATGAAGTTTTTCCGTGGTCAACGTGACCCATAACCGTTACCACAGGCGGGCGCGGCAATTCGACATCATCGCTGTCAGCGGCAATCAATTCTTCAAATTCCTGCTCGATAACCATTTCCTCAAACGGCACAAAGCTGACATCATGACCGAGCGTTTGCCCCAACTCAATACCCATCGCATCGCCAATCGGTTGATTCAGCGTCGCAAAAATTCCGCGTTTGACGAGCAATTGGACAATATCACGCGGCGTTACGCCGAGGGCTTCGGAAAATTCTCTAATCGTCGCGCCTTCAGTCAGTCGGACGGATTTGAGATTATTTGTTTCGACTTTGCCGACTTGATCCAAAATTCTTTCTTCTATTGAGCGCGGGCGCGGCGCGGCAAAATCTCTTTCGGCAAATTTGCCGCCTTTGTCTTCAAATCTCTTGCCGCCTTTCTTTCCACTAGAACGCCCGAATTTCTTACGATGATCGGTTGGCGGCGTATAAACTGTTTTAGGCGTTGAAGTTTCGCCCGGCGTTCCGCGAAGTTCCGTTTTACGTCCGTCGCGGCGTGATTCCCTTTTTGGTCTTTCTTTTTTATCGGTTTGAAGTTTGCCGGTTTTAGTCGGAGCTTCGTTAACAATTCGGTCGCCGGTTTTCATTCCAGCTTCACGCGCTTCTTTAGTTAAAGTAAGCTGCTTAATCTGTGTTCCCGTCGGGCGAAGAACTCTGGTTACGGTTTTCGATTCTTCGGGTTTCGGTTCTTTTAATTTGAGTTCCTTTAAAACAGGTTTTGTTTCGGGTAAGAACTCAACTTTTACCGGTTTCGTTATTTCCTCAACAACTTCCGCTTTACCTTCCTCGATAACAGGTGCTGCGATTTCTTCTTGCGGCGTTTCCTCAACTCTTTTTTGAAGTTTTCTAACTTTACGGGCAGATTGTCCTTTTTTAATTTCTTCGACGACGGGTTCAGAAGCAACCTCTCCCTTTTGTTTCACTTCAACTACTTTCGGTTCAAATTGAGGTTTGTCGTCAACTTCCGAAACTTCATCCTCAACGGGTTTTTCCGCCTTTTTAATCGTTTTCCTTTTGATTATTTTGATTGTTCGTTTGGGTGCGGTGTCTACTTTGGGAAAGTATTTGATGCGAACTTTTTCCGCCAATTCTTTGCTGACGGAGTTTGACGGCACGGACACATCTGCGCCCTCACGCCGCAAATCTTCAATGATGCGTTTGGTGTCCTGCTTGAGGTCGCGTGCTAAATCGTATATACGAACTGTTGATCCTACGGGCATATTTATCTTTTATTACGGATTTTCTTTTTTTATATGCTGATCCGTTTTGCATATTTCTGTTGTTGTAATGAATAAATCTCACAATTTACTCATCACCTTTTGTTGTGTTTTTTTCCGCCGTTTCATCCATTGTTTCCTTGATATTTTCAACGGCGGTTTCCGAAACATTTTCATCCGTCGGCTCAGTTTCTAAATCCGTGTTTTCCGCGGCAATTTCAATGGCGGATTCAGATTCTTCATTTCCAGATTCAACAGATTCCTCGACTGCATTTTCAGAATCTTTGCTTTCGACCGCGACGGATTCTTCGTTCACATCTTCCGAAACTTCTCCATCTTCGGTTTTACCGGATTGCGCGGTTCTGGCTTCTACGATAGATTTTGCCGAAGCCAAAATTGATTCGGCTTCATCTAAACTGATGTCCAAAATATCCACCAAATCATCAACGGAAGCCGCTGCCAAAGCATCAACGTCCGCAATGCCTTTTTCCTTCAAATCATCGGCTTGAACGGGCGTAACAATTTGCAGAGCCGTAATCGGCACGGCTTCACCGGAAGCCATCATCTTGCCCATTTTCAAGGCAATTTCCTTCTTGAGCAATTCTTCGCTTACAATATCAATATCCCAACCGACGAGCCGCGTGGCAAGCCGCACGTTTTGTCCGCGTTTGCCGATTGCCAGCGAAAGCTGATCTTCAACTACAATCACTTCCATTTTACGATTATTAATATCCGTAATTCTGACCTGCGAAACTTTCGCCGGTGAAAGCGCGTTGGCGGCAAAAACCGAAGGTTCGTCCGACCATTCGATAATATCTATCTTTTCGCCGCGCAATTCCTTAATAATTGACTGCACACGCGAACCTTTCATTCCGACACACGCACCGACCGGATCAACGTCTTTTTCATTTGATGAAACGGCGATTTTCGCTCTGTCGCCCGGTTCGCGGACGGCTGATTTTATCACAACCGTATCATCATAAATTTCGGGAACTTCCATTTCAAACAACCGCTTGAGAAGTGCCGCCGAAGCGCGTGAAACTTTTATTTGCTGACCGCGTAACTCTTTGGAAACGTCTTCAATGACGACGCGAACACGCTCGCCCTGATTCCAAACTTCGTTTCGCGCCTGTTCGCTGCGCGGCAGAATCGCTTCGAGATTATTGCCCATATCAATAATCATATCGCCGCGTTCAAATCTTTTGACAGTTCCGTTGATCAGTGTGCCGATTTTATCAACGTATTCTTCATAAACCTTTTCTCGAATGGCTTCGCGCACTTTCTGCACTAAAATTTGTTTAGCCGTTTGCGCGGCAATTCGTCCGAGTTCTTCCGTCGGCAGCGGAATAAGCAACATATCGCCGATTTCGACATCGTCGCCGGCAAGTTCCTGAGCTTCCGTCAGCGAAAGTTCGGTTGATGAATTTTCCACTTCGTTAACAACGGTTTTTTGTGCGGAAATTTCAATAATTCCTTCTTCGTTATTCCAGTCAACCTCAATACTCTCGCCGGTTTTGTCCTGCGATTTGAATTGTTTGCGGGCAGCCGCTTTGACGGCTTCCTTCATCGCTTCAATCACCAAATCCCGGTCAATTCCCTGTTCGGTAACTAATGCTTCGATACTTTGTCCGATGGATGTCATAACTTCTTTTTTATAGTGATGAACTGTGAATGATAAGTGTATTTTTTATTTACCGTTAATAACTCACCGTTCACCACTTCTTTTCAGCTCTTCTTCTAAATCAACTTCCAAATTTGCTTTTGCCACCGTATTATATGGAAAACGCATACTGCCGTTGGTTTTATCATCAAAAACGACGTTTTCATCTTCAATGCCGAGGATACGCCCGCGGAAGTTTTTTTGTCCGTCAATCGCTTTTTCGGTTTTTACTTTGGCGAGATGTCCGGCAAACCTTTCAAAATCACTTAAACTGTAAAGTCCGCGCTCTAAACCCGGCGACGAAACTTCCAGCGTGTAAGACAATGCAACAATATCCTGTTCATCAAGAACCGCACCAATTTCCCGGCTGACCAACGCACAATCTTCGTGCGTTACGCCGCCTTCTTTGTCAATAAAAACACGGATTGTCAGATTTCTGTTTGTTCCGGCAACTTCGGCGTGAACAAATTCCAAACCGTTTTCTTCAGTTGCCTGCACAGCTATTTCTCTGACTATTTCTTCTATCGAATGCTTCATCAAACGTCTTTAACCCAAATAAAAAGTGGGCGCGAAACCCACGTATCGCGTTCCCACGCTTTCACTAGGAAACGAATATCATACACGAAAATAACCGACAATAGCAAGCGTTGTTTCAAAAATTGTCTTTTAATGTATTAACAGCGGATTTTATTTCATCCATTTTTAATTCCAATTGCTCAAAATTTTCAGCCGACGTTTCCGTCGCAAATTCTTCAACCGTTATTAATAATTCTTTAACTTTTTTTGTTAGATTGTTAGTCTTTTCCGTCAAATCATCAGTCAGATTCTCTATGTTGCCCTGAGTTTTTTTGGCTTCTTTCAAACCCCAATGAGTCATTTTTACATAATCCGCCTTGGAGGTTTCCATTATCCAGCCTTGAATGCTCAAAAATTGAAAAATATCGTGATAACTGCCCAAAAAACCTTGATTTTTAACTAAATCCTTTAGATCAACAATTTGAGAATCTTTTCCTTTTGTTACTTCATATAATTTCATCAAAACCTTGTGATATAAATCAAGTGTCATATAAGCCTCGCTTTTAATTTAAGATAAAAAAACACTTAAATTCTAATTCATTAAAATTAAATTATCCACAAATAATTGAATTTTACTGCAATTGATGAGAATTGTATTGAAACTTTCAAAAGCAGATTTATCAATGAACTTTGATATTATGAAAATAATAAAAATTTATAATTCCGACTTTTGTTCGTCAATTGAATCTTCAAAAATCTGCACATTATTTCTGCCGAGACTTTTAGCTTTATAGAGTGCTTTATCCGCCGCCAAAATTATTTCCTGCGCGTTACAAATTATTTTTGAACAACTGGCAATTCCAATGCTGACGGTAACCCGGCGCATATCAAATTTAGTTTTTTCCACGTTTTCGCGGATACGTTCGGCAATATTTTTCGCTTCATCGAGCGTGGTCTGCGGTAGCAAAATTGAAAATTCCTCGCCTCCGTAACGCGCCGCCACGTCCGCGCCGCGCAAGATATCCTTAAATAATTTGGCAACAAGTTTTAAGGCTTTATCACCTTCGGGATGTGAAAATTTATCGTTGTAAGATTTGAAATCGTCCACATCTATCATCAAAAAACTCATCGGAAAACCTTCACGATTCGAGCGTTTAATTTCTTCGGCGAGACGTTCTTCGAGATACCGCCGATTCAACAATCCCGTCAATGCGTCCGTGACCGACAACTGCTCAAACTCTCCCGCTTTGTGTTTCAACGCCGCCCGATCTATCAACACCGCTAATTGCGGCATTATCGAATTCAAAAGCTGTAAATCAAAGTTGTTATACGGCTCTCCGTCCGTCTTGTCAGTCAGATTTAAGACCCCGATTTTCTGCGCTCCGATTGACAGCGGATAACTGATAAATGAGTTTGAGTTGTAATTCCGTTCAACGGGCGCGGCTTTCAGACCAATCTTCTCGACATCTTCAATCATCAAAGGTTTCCCGACTGCCAAAACTTGACGGGCGACTCTCGCTCCCAAATTCTCCTTTTCCTCTTCTATCGCAGCAGCGTTCGTTCCGATCGCCGCTTTGAAAAAAAGTTTGCCGGTTTTCTCATCTACCAGCAGCAGCGAACTGCGTTCCGCCCGCATCAGCTCGGCAAAAATCTGCGTCAGCTGAAGCCAGAAATCATCCGAATCAATTTCTCTCAAAATATCATTGAACTTCTGCACGGTTTGTTCGAGCCAGCCGCGCCGCTTGAGTTCTTCGCGCAGTCTTAATATCTCCAGTTCATTAGATTTTTTTGAATTTTCGATGTCAAAACTTTTCTGGATACTTTCCTTTTCGACAAATTTTTCAAGCGCATCCTTTTTATTATCGTCGAAATTCTCAATGCTTTTAACAACCGTTTCCAAATCATTTCCAGCACCTTTGAACAGTACGTTTTCAAAAAATTTTGTTGGGGGGAATTTTTTCCAGTCGCCCGAAAAAGCACGTTCGGCTGCTTCCCGATAATTTGAAGTTTTGGTAAATGCTCTGCCGACAATGGCAGCGAATTTAATTTTTTCATCTATTTTAACCGGCACGGCGCGGCATTCTAAGCCCGCATAGCATTTATATTCAACGGTTCTTCCAGCGCGGTTTGCCATTTCAAACGCCTTGCCGCAAAATTTGTCGCATTCAGATGAAAAGTCAGCCGATGAATATAAAATTTTACAAATCGAATTGTTATTGGCTTCTTCAATTACATTTGAATTTTCATCTACAACAATAACTGCCATCCCATTTCCATCAGCTAAATTGTTTTGAATTTCCTTCCAGAGTTTTTGTTTTGATTCTTTTTTCTTTTTCATTTGAGATTTAACCGAATGTTAAAGGTTTTATTTTTTAACTGACATTTTTTACTAAGTTAAGTATAACCAACTAAATAATCACTTGTCAGTAAATTTCAAAAATGTGTTGTGTTTCAATTTGACAAAGTTTGGCACACAAATTGTTGTTTATACAATTAAGCATTAAAAATGAATTGAATTTATACAATTTGATTTTGATGCTTTAAATACAAGGAGGTCTTTATGAATAATAAATTAAATGGAAAAAAAGTTGCAATACTTGCAACAAACGGTTTTGAACAAAGCGAATTATTTGAACCAAAAAAGGCATTGGAAGATGCAGGAGCAGAAGTTTCAATTGTTTCGCTCGAATCCGGTGAGATAAAAGGTTGGGACAAAAAAGATTGGGGTAAAAGCGTAAAAGTTGATTTAACGGTTGACGAAGCAAATGCCTCAGATTTTGACGCATTGCAGCTTCCGGGCGGCGTGATGAATCCAGACAAATTAAGAATGAATGATAAAGCTGTCAGTTTTGTCAAATCATTTTTTGAAGCGGGAAAACCCGTCGCCGCGATTTGCCACGCGCCTTGGACATTGATTGAAGCAAATGTCGTTAACGGAAAAACAATTACATCTTGGGCATCTTTAAAAACAGATTTGGAAAATGCCGGTGCAAAATGGGTTGATAAAGAAGTTGTCGTTGACAACGGACTTGTTACCAGCCGAAATCCTGACGATCTTCCGGCTTTCAATCAAAAAATGATTGAAGAATTTGCTGAAGGCAATCACCAGAGGCAAAAGACTGCGACGCAATAATTTAATACAGGTGTGTTTGATTATATTTCAATTATGTTGTGACTGTTTGTGTTCTCTAGGTTGTTTTTTTGAACTATGTTCTGCGGCACACAGATTGATTTTGATAAACAAGATTTAATTAAATTAGAAATTTTGAAGCAATAAAAATGGTTTTAAATTAGCTTTAAAATTCAAAAAAATTAAAGGAGAAAAAATTATGAGCAATGAAACAATGACAAACGATAACGTAATTTCAACTTTGAACGGTTTAATCGAAACCTGCAAAGACGGGCAAGATGGATTCAAGACAGCAGCGGAAGGCGTAGAAAGAAGCGATTTGAAATCAACTTTTTACGAACTCGGGCAGCAACGCTCGAAATTTTCGGGTGAATTGCAAACTTTGGTCAGAGAACTCGGCGGTGATCCCGAAGATTCGGGAAGTGTTTCAGCTTCACTGCATCGCGGCTGGATAAATATAAAATCCGCAGTTACCGGACAAGATGACAGTGCTGTTTTGAATGAAGCTGAACGCGGCGAAGATGCTGCCAAGAAAGCATATAAAGATGCCCTTGCCGAAAATCTGCCGACAAATGTAAAAACTGTCGTTCAAAAACAGGCGGAAGCTGTGAATGCCGCTCATGACAAAGTGAGAGATCTTCGTGATTCGGCAAATGCCGCAACAAATTAGAATTTACTAAAACAATTCTTTTTATTTAACCAAAAAAGGGAGCGAAATGCTCCCTTTTTTTTATTTTTTTATATATTATGCGAATCAAGGGTAGAAAAGTAATTTAGCAAACTCACAAAAAAGTTGTAAAGTGCGGTTTATGGAACTGCAACTAATTCAACTTTATCTGTGGGTTTGCCTCGTTTATGATAAACATCCGATGTTGAAATATCAAC
>JBBSIE010000036.1:0-36173 GCA_038232235.1 Pyrinomonadales bacterium
AAATTCGCATCCGGGAACGAAATACGGCATTCCGTTTCCCGTGTTTGCGCGGGCGAGTTACGGGACTTACGGCTCGAATCTGCCGGCGTTGATGCGGGCGATTGTCGCGTGCGGCTGGTTCGGGATTCAGGCTTGGATTGGTGGGCAGGCGATTCATATTTTTTTGAGTTCGATTATTCCGAATTGGAACACGGCTTTGGGCGGCGCAGTCGGCGGACACACGCCGACCGAATGGATTTCGTTTTTGATTTTTTGGGCGATGAACATTTTCGTCGTCTATCGCGGAATGAATCTTCTGCGCCACGTCGAAAACTGGGCTGCGCCGTTTGTTTTGATTATGACGGCGGTTTTGCTCGCGTGGATTTTATACCAAGCCGGCGGCATCAGCTTTTTGCTGCACGAAGAAGATAAATTCAAAACTGCCGGTGAATTTTGGAAGATTTTTATTCCTTCGCTGACGGCAATGATCGGCTTTTGGGCGACTCTTTCATTAAATATGCCCGATTTTACGCGCTTCGGAAAAAGCCAGCGCGAACAAATCATCGGGCAAACCGTCGCATTGCCGACGACGATGGTTTTGTTCGCCGCGATGGGAATTTTAATCACTTCGGCGGCAGTCGTCGTTTTTCCGCAGATGAAACCCGACGAACTTTGGGACCCTGTAAAACTCGTCGGACAATTTTCGCAGCCTTTGGTCGTCGCCGTTTCGATGTTCACGATCATCGTCGCCACGCTTTCGGTCAACATCGCCGCCAACGTCGTGTCGCCCGCCAACGATTTCGCCAACGCTTTTCCAAAACTGATTTCGTTTCGCACCGGCGGTTTGATTACGGGAATTATCGGAATTTTGATGCAGCCTTGGAAACTTCTCGCCGACCCGAACGGTTATATTTTCAGTTGGCTGCTCGGTTATTCAGGCGGTTTAGGTTCGATTGCCGGTGTTTTGATTGCGGATTATTGGATTATCCGCAACAAAAATCTCAATCTCGGCGATTTATACCGCATAAAAGGCGAATACGCCGGATGGAATTGGCGGGCGGTTGTCGCAACACTCTTGGGTTGCTTTTTCGCGTGGATAGGTTTGGTCTTTGAACCTCTGCGAATTTTGTATGATTATGCGTGGTTTGTCGGTTTCGGCGTTTCGTTTTTTGTTCATTGGATTTTGATGAAAACTTTTCCATCGAAAGAAATTTTTGCCACAGATGCACGCGGATAAAGAGGATTTAAATGAGAGAAATACTGGAAAACTTGCCTGATGTCCAATCGCTGAAAAAACTTTCGCAATCTTTAGCGATGTTGGATGCAATTATTTCGCCTGAATGGGAATATAGATATTATTCATTTAATTCAAAATGGAGCGAGGAAGAAATGATGGCATCTATGAGAGATGGTTCAGGCGATGACTATTTTATTTTGTTTAATTTAAACGGCGCAATTATCAAAGGCTTCGTACATGAATCTTCGATGAGTCCATTTGTAAATGAACCGATTAAAGTTTGGAAAGGTGTTTTAGATAAAGTGCCGATTGAATTCAAAGATTTTTTATCTGAACCTGCATTTTCGATAGAAGCCACAACATTTTGCGTTTGGCGAAAATTTACAGATTTATCTTGGCAAATTGGAGAAATTGAATATCCAGAAGGAAATGATCCAGACGGAATGAAAGAATTGTTGAACATATTAGATTGCAATCCTTCAACATACAAAAAATGGGCAGAATATTATTTTGGAAGAGAACTTAATTTTTCAGTAATTGAACATATTTACAAGCAAAAGCCATTATCAAATGAGATGGTAAAAAAACTAAACAAAGATATTTCAATTGAAGATTTGGAAAGAAACTTAGAAGAAGTTGGTTATCCTAAATAAAAATCTACGAACTTTCATTTCATACGAGGCTAAACAATTATTTGAAGTACTAACTGGTTAAAAATTATTACAATGGCGAATTTGTCGAAAGCAATGCGACGTGGAGTTTAGATGTCGCTTTGCAGATTGACGGGAATCTTCAATAGTTTTCCAGAAGTTATATGTCAGCTAAGATTTTCCCATTTTCGATTGTAAAAATTTCCGCGTCTGCGCCGAATGTTTCCAAAAAACTTTCTTTTGAAGTCGTTACAAAGGTTTGCGTCTTGTCGCTTAAAAATTCGAGCAATTGTCCGATGCGCGTGTAATCGAGTTCCGCATCAATATCATCGAGCAAAAAAAGCGGATATTCTTTGTGCTGTTCAAAATAAACCGACAAAGTTGCAAGCTGCAAAATCAATAACGCACTTCTTTGCTGACCGCTTGAGCCATATTTTCGCAAATCGTGTTCGTCAAACAAAATTTCAAGATCGTCGCGGTGTGTTCCGATTAAAGCGTAACCCGAACGCAGTTCGGCTTGAACGCGCAGTTTCAAGCGTTCCGCCAAAAGCGCGGCGTATTCAGACAAATCGCCTTTGCCTTCCAAAGACGAAACGTAGCGAATCGTGATTTCTTCTCTGTCAAAAAGTTTTTTCTCCAAAACTTCCTGCAATCGTTCGACATAACGCAGACGTGCTTTGTAGATTCGCGCCGCGTGAACGATCAATTGTTCGTTCCAAGGTTCAAGCAATTCGGCAACTTTTTCGAGCGAAAACTCCTGCGCCTGCGCCGATTGCAAAAGCGAATTTTTCTGACGTATCACACGATTGTAATCAGCCAAAGTCTGCACAAACGGCGGGTAAATCGAAACGATTCCGCCGTCGAGAAATTTGCGACGCGCATCGGGCGAACCGCGCACGATTTCCAGTTCGTCCGAATTAAAATTTACGGCGTGAAGCTGTCCTAAAAATCTCTGCACGGTTTCTTTTTTATTGTTGACGCTCAAATCTTTGGTATTTCCTTGCAGCGCGACTTGCAAAACGCGGTTTATATCTTCGCCCTGATGAACTCGCCCGCGCACTAGGGCTAAAGTTTCGTCGAATTTTATCGTTTCGGAAAGACGTGCGGTTTTGAAAGATTTAGTCGTGGCGAGCAGATAAATCGCTTCGAGCCAATTGGTTTTGCCCTGTCCGTTTTCGCCGAAAATAATGTTCAAACCATTTCCGCAAGTTATTTTATCATTTAAGTTACGGAAATTTTCCGCTTCCAGCGTTTCGAGCAGCATAACGGTTATTTTATCATAAAAATAATTTTCAAACAGCGAACTAAATTTTTATGTTTGACGGATTACAGAACTGTTTTTTATGATTTTTTATACTTAGTTTAAATTTATCAAAGATATGAATATTTTAAGCGAAAAAATCAAAGAAAAAGCGATTGAGTTTGAAAACACAACCGATGTTGCGGATGAAATTTTAGAACTTGTCGGCGATACGAACTTCGTTCTAATCGGCGAAGCATCGCACGGAACGCACGAATTTTATAAATATCGCGCTGAAATTACAAAGAAACTGATCGAAGAAAAAAACTTTTCGGCAATCGCCGTCGAAGCTGATTTTCCCGACGCATAGCGCGTCAATCGCTATGTACGCGGCGCGGGCAAAGACCAATCGGCGAATGACGCGCTTTCCGATTTTCGACGTTTTCCGTTCTGGATGTGGCGCAATGCCGACGTTTTGAATTTTGTCGGCTGGCTAAGAGAATATAATGATAATTTAAAGCCGACGGAACGAATCGGTTTTCACGGCATTGATTTATACAGTTTTCATTGTTCGATGGCAGCCGTTCTCAATTATCTCGAAAAGGTTGACCCGGAAGCCGCGAAACGGGCGCGTTATCGTTATTCTTGTTTCGATCATTACGGCGAAAACGCGCAGCATTACGGTTGCGGGTTATAATTTGTCCGATTCTTGCCGCGATGAAGTCATCAAACAACTCGTTGATTTGCAGCGACGCGCCGCCGATTATATGAACCGCGACGGTTTTGTCGCCCGCGACGAGTTTTTTTACGCCGAACAAAATGCCCGTTTAGTGAAAAATGCCGAAGAATATTACCGCGAAATGTTTCGCGGGCGCGTGTCAAGTTGGAATTTGCGCGACCGGCATATGACGGAAACTTTGAGCGCTTTGGCTGAACACCTCAAAACACAAAATAAAACGGCGAAAATTGTTTTTTGGGCGCATAATTCCCATTTAGGCGATGCGCGGGCGACGGATATGGGCGCACGCGGCGAATGGAACGTCGGACAGCTTGCCAGAAAAAAAAATCGGCGGCGAAAATGTTGTAAATGTCGGGTTCACGACACATTCGGGAAGGGTTATGGCGACATCAAATTGGAACGAATCCGCGCAATTGAAACAGGTTCGTCCCGCGCTCGAAAACAGTTACGAACTGCTTTTTCACGGAATCGGACTGCCGCGCTTTTTTTTGAATCTGCGCGATTCGGAAACAAAAAATTTATTAAACCGTCCGCGTCTTGAAAGAGTCATCGGCGTGATTTATCGTCCCGAAACAGAGCGTTTGAGCCATTATTTCGACGCTGATTTACCGGAGCAATTTGACGGCGTAATCCATTTTGACAAAACGCGGGCAGTTGAACCTTTAGATGAAGCGGCGACGTGAACTTCGACAGACGCGCCGGAAACTTTTCCTGAAGGAATTTAGAGTGAAAATGACGTATATCGAATTTGCCGGTTAGAAAATTCAGAAATTTTTCTGAAAAAACTTTATCGGGAATTTGAATTATCAACAAATCGCCTGAAAATCGCTCAACATTTTCTTCCAATATTTATATTTTTATACGTCGCGCATTTCGTGCGATAAAACAATCTTCCAATAATTTTTTTGATAACAAATAACAACCGACTGATTTGCTGAAAGCAGCAACAAAAATGTTCCTGTATTTAATCGGAGCTTGTATTCTTTCAGCAATCTGTGTTAAATTATGTTAAATGTTGTCCAACATATCCAAGTATTTAGTTTATTAAAAAATTATGCGTTTTTTATCTGTCTTGTTTTTTACAATTCTTTTGAGTTTTTCCGTTTCCGCGTATTCAAATAATGGAACAAAGCCGCTTGCAAAAAATTTTACGGGAATATCTTTAGACGGCACGACGATTAATCTAGCCGATTTGCGCGGCAAAGTCGTTGTCGTTTCATTTTGGACGACACGATGCGCTATTTGCGCGGCGGAAATTCCTAAATTAAATAAATTAGCCAATGAGTATGATGGTAAAGACGTTACATTTCTCGGTTTAACTACTGATAATGAAACAAAAGTAAAAAATTATTTGCGGAAAAAACCGTTTAATTTCAACATTTTGCCAAACAGCTTCGGCACTTTGTTAGAATACGCCGACAGAGACGGCAGCGGAAATGTGAATATGGGTTATCCGACTCATTATCTGATCAATCAAAAAGGCGAAATCGAATTGAAAACAAACGGTTTCGATAAAGCCGGACTTCTCGATTCAAATATTAGACGATTGTTGATGCTTAATTAATAAGGCTTTTTATTCAACATTCATCTGCTTTTTCTAATCATTTAGGCAGTTTGCAATTCCTTCAATTGTTCGGCGACAGCGCGGATAAACTCCTTATTTGCCGTCAAAGTTTCAATACTTTCCTTGATTTCCACCGCTTCATCCAACAAATCCTTTTCCATTATTTTTCTGAGTTCGGCGTTTATCTGCGTCTGATACGGCGCGGCATTTGTCGGAGAAGCGCGATTTTTAAAATGCTCAAGCACATCCAAATCAACGCGCAAAGTAACCTGAACTTTGATGTTTGACGGCGCGACATCTTCCGCTTTGGCAACTCTCGTTGTTCGGCGATAAAGATGTTTTCCCGGCTTTTGAATATCATCATCCGTCCAACCTTTTTTCATCGCCTCGTCATATTCTTTCTGTGTAACTTCCAAAATCAAATCTTTATCGGTTTTGCTCATAATAAATTTTTCTCTCTTTCACCTTGCTTTTGCGGGCAGAAATTATTCTGATGATTTCGTCGTCGGTTTCAACAGCGAGAACCGTAAATGAAACTCGCAATAATCTTTTCGATGAATTTCCGATACGAATATAACGCACTTCTTCCGCGTCAGAATGTTCCGCATCAAAACCTTCAACCGCGTTCGCATCGAGAAAAGTTTCCGTCGCCTCTTTGAACGTAACGCCCTCGTGTTTCTTTTCGTTCTCAATGGCTTTGTTCTCGTCCCATTCAAACGTCATTATTAAATTGTCGTTACTTGTAATTATTTGTCAAGATAAAATTTAAAGTGAAAATTATAAAATTAAACCGATTCGCCGCGAACGCGCGATTTTGAATCTACATTTTCATACTTCTATTCTGTTATTGCAAGAATATCTAAATCGAAAGTTGATTCGCTCGGTTTTGCTTCAAACAATTTCACTTGATGATATTTGTGAGAAATTATACGCCAAATTTTTTCACGTTCAGATAAGGGCATTTTCCAGCCTACTATTATTTCCGTTATACTCTCGGCTGGAAAATTACATAAGTAACAAAGATAATTAGAGTTTTCCAATTTGATGTGTTTATTTGAACATTCATCAAGTCGAACAACTGATCTAATCTCCTGTTCGTATTCCCAATGTATGCTTTTTGTGAAAAGAAGTTCTTCCAGTTGTTTGAATGCCGCGTCTCTGTTTCCGCTTTTAGAATATAGAGGACGCTCTTTGGAATAATTCACTTCGGTCAATTCAGTATATGGTTGATTATGTTGAAAAATTGTATATTCAAAGCCAATTACAAAACCTTTATGTTCATCGGCATAATGGCTTCACATTAAACTTATATTATTTTTTTTGAGAAACTCAAGAGTCCAATTATCTTACTAAACTCATCAGGCAATTTTAACACTTGTTCTTTAATCGAAGTTAACAATTCTTCATCGCTTATATCTCGCCCAAACATAAACTTATATATTAATCTACGTGTCTTTATAGTTTCATCTAAAGAATTCTTATCAAGAATCCATAATGACTCAAATGGATCATTAAGAGCCGCAGGTTGAGTAAATCGTATTAAAGAATTCTTTAGAACATCTATTCTTTCTGGTCGCAAATATTTATAAACTATCATCTCAGTTTCTGACCTCAACTAATTAATTTCAAACAACTCGACAAAATGCGCTGTAAAAAGTTGGCGCAAAAGCAATCTTTTATATTCCGCCGAACCACGCACGTCGGAAATCGGGCTGATTTCGGTTTGAATAATTTCACTTGCTTCGTTGATTGTTTTTTCGTTTATTCTCTTGCCGTCCAAAAATTCCGAAGTTTCCCGCAAATACAATGGAATCGGCGAAACTCCGCCTGCCGAAACGTGCGCGAAATTTATTAAATTTTCATCAACTTTCAAAGAAATCGCCGTGTTGACCGAAGCGATGTCGAGATATATGCGTTTGCAGACTTTTCAAAATTAAAATGCGTGAAATCTTTTTGGAAACGAATTTTCGTAATAAATTCGTTTTCGTTTTTCGCCAATTGTTTATAACCGAGATAAAAATCTTTGAGCGCGATTTCACGTCCCGAATTAAAAATAATTTTCGCATCCTAAGCCAGAAACCACACCGTCATATCGCCGATGGGCTAATCATTGGCAAAATTTCCGGCAAGCAATACATTTTTGCCTCAGACGAACACAGATAAAATCGGATAAAAACCGGATAAAGCAAAGAACTTATTTGTGTAAGTCTGATTTCATCAGTATTGATCTGTGGTAAAAATCTTAAAACTTACGAATCAAAATCACGCCAACCGTAATCAGCGTTACACCCAAAATGCGCGGGAGACTAATTTGTTTGACCGGAACGTCTAAAATTCCGAAATGGTCAATTACCAAAGTTACGAGCATTTGTCCGGCAATGACGAGAGAAAAAGTTAAAGCAACGCCGAGTCGCGGCACGAGCGTTACGGTTGCGGCGACAAAAAACGCGCCGAGAATTCCGCCCGTCCACGCAATTAGTGAAGCGTCTTTTGCCGAAAATAAATTTCCGAGCGGAATTCCCGTCGCCAAAATGTAAAGAAACAACGCGGCTGTTCCGACGACAAAAGAAATAAAAGCGGCAAGCACCGGACTTCCGGCGGAAATCGCTAATTTATTATTGATAGCCGCTTGCGTCGGCATCACCATTCCGGCGGCGACGGCGAGAATAATGAAAAAATAATTGTTGAAAAAAGCCATTAATATTTCTCTTTGTCCGTTTTGTTTTCCCAGTTTTTGAAAACTTTTAAGCCTTCGTCGCGCAGGAAATTGACGAGCTTCATTTGGCGGTCTTCAAAATTTTTTTCGATTTCCTTATAAATAAATTCATCGTCAAAACCGACATTTGCCGCGTCTTCGCGTGTCGCGGCGTAAAAAACTTTCCCCGGGCGCGCCCAGTAAATCGCGCCCAGACACATCGGACAAGGTTCGCACGATGTATAAAGCGTGCAGCCGTCGAGTTGAAAACTCCCCAGATTTTCGCAGGCATCTCGGATGGCGACGATTTCGGCGTGTGCCGTCGGGTCGTTGGTCGAAGTAACTTTGTTAAAGCCTTCGCCGACGATTTCGCCGTCTTTGACGATGACCGCGCCGAACGGTCCGCCGTCGTTTGAATCAATCCCGTTTTGCGCCAAACGGATGGCTTTGAGCATAAACTGCTCGTCTTTTTCCGTCATTTTTTAATTTTTAATTTTTCGGTTTTACTTTAATTTCAAACAGATTTTTCCAGTTTTTTCCGGTCACGAAAATCCGGTCATTCGCTGCGTCGTAGGCGATTCCGTTGAGAGTGTTTTCGCTGCCTCTCTGAACGTCGTCGGGCGAAATTCCGCCGAGGTCAATCCAGCCGAGAAGTTTGCCGGAATTCGGGTCAATTCGCGCAATGTAGTTTTCTTTGCCGAGAATATTCGGCTCTTCCGAATGCCAGACGTTTGACCAGATTTCACCTTTAATATATTCGAGTTCGTTGATCTGCATCAGCGGCTTGCCGTCTTCGCGGAGAACGACGAGCGTTTTGATAGTTTTAAAGGTTTCCGGGTCAATAACGCGAATAACGTGAGTACTGTCGGTCATATACAGATTCGTGCCGTCGTTCGTTAAACCCCAGCCGTCGCCCTGATATGTAAATTCTCTCAGCAATTTGAAAGTTTCCGCATCGTAAACGAAACCCTTTTCTGATTGCCAAGTCAGTTGATAAATCTTTCCGTTTAAGGTAGTAGTTCCTTCGCCAAAAATGTCTTTTGGCAGTTTGATTTGCTGAACAACCTTGCCGGTTTCGAGTTCAACCTTTCGCAAATCCGATTTACCGGTTTCTCCGGTGCTTTCATACAAAAATCCGTTGTAAAAAAATAAACCTTCAGTAAACGCTTTCGGATCGTGCGGATAAGTTTTAACTATTTCATAAGTGTAAACCGGCACGTTTGACGACGATTTTGTCACATTTGTATTTGTTTTATTGACGATTGAGTTCATATTTGAACGCGCCGGTTCGTCGCTGCAAGCCAATGATAAAAGGACAAAGAAAAATATAAAATAAAAACGCATAGTTTCAGTTATCAGTTATCAGTGAACAGTTATCAGTTTTTATTGACTGATAACTGATAACTGTTCACTGTTTTAAGGCTCGGTCAATTGCTTTTCTAAAATCTTCCGCCGAGAGTTCGCGGACTCGTGCGCCGTTGACAAAAATGGTCGGCGTTCCCGTAATGCCGTAAGTTTTGCCGTCCGACATATCTTTTTTAACGTCGGCGGCAAATTTTTCGCCCGTTAAGTCTAAATCAAATTGCTTTTGATTTAAACCGAGATCAGCCGCATATTTTTCGAGCGATCCTTTATCCAAAGCATTTTGATTTTTATACAAAAGTTCGGTGTATTCAAAAAATTTGCCCTGCGCGTTTGCCGCGTTTGCCGCAAGCGCGGCGCGAAAAGCATTTTCGTGGACATTCAAAAGCGGAAAATCGCGCACGACAAAACGGATTTTGTCGCCGTATTCCGCCAAAACTTTTTTCAAAACCGGATGCACCGCCGAACACGCCGGACATTGAAAATCGGTGAACATTATAACCGTTACGGGCGCGGTTTGTTTGCCTTGCGACGGCTGATTTTCCGTCGAAATATTCTGCACAACCGGCGCGGGCGATTTCAATAAAAACTTCGCATTGTATTTTTGAAAAAGCCGTTTTTCCAAAGCTGTTTGCAACTGCCGACGCTCTTCTTCGGAATAATCGTGCAGTTTATCGGTAATTTCGCGGGCGATTAAATCGCCGGCTTCGATATTCTGCGATTTGGCTTCAGCCGCAATTAAAGATTCATAGACTTTTTGTTCGAGCAATTGTTGAATCTGATCGTAAATGTCGGCTTGAAATTCGTAAAGGCGCAATTTATTTTTCGATTCAAAATTTTCAACCGAAATCGCTTTGCCGTTAATCGTTGCCAAAGTATCAAAAGGTTTCAGATTCGGCGCGCCCAAATCTTTGCCGAGCGCGGCTTTGTATTTTACTTTCAAGTTTGAAAGATATTCCGCTAACGCCTTTTGTTCAGGTTCACGGCGCAGAAACGCGACGATCTGCGGACGCACTTCGTCAATGGTTTTGTTGCCGATAGAATCGCGGTTCGCGTCATATACCACTTGAATTTCCTTTTCCGTCGGCGCGGCGATTTTGTTTAAAACTTCCGTTTCGATTAGCTTTTCAACCGTCAAATTCCGAGTCGCCGCTTCGGTTTCAAACAAAATTTCCGCAATTTGCTGTTCGAGCAGCGATTTGCGAAACTCGCCGATTGTTTTCGGAAGATTGCTGAAAACTTCGCCTGCTTCCGGCGACAAATCTTTGGCGGTGAATTTCTGACTATTCGCCGTCGCCAAAACTTCGTCGGCTTTTTGAGGGAATGACGTGAACGTAAAAACCAATAAACAAAAAATTGCTGTAATAAATTTCATAATCAATGTTTGTTACACTTTTCCCGCCGAAGTTTTATCTTCAAACAAAATCAAATCTTTGGAAACTTTAACGGCTTCATTTTCGGACGGTTTGCCGAAAGTTTCGGGATGAAATATTTTCGCCAGAATCTCAACGCCGTCAACAACTCGCGGCGCGGGGCGCGAAAAATACGATGTCGCATCCAATGCCCAGATTTCATTGTTTTGAAACGCCGGAATTTCTTTAAAAGATTCGGGAAATTTCGTGTTCGGCAGTTGCCGCAAAATGTCTTCCTTGTAATAACCACAGGGAATTAGAACTACAATCTCCGGTTTTGATTCAATAATTTGCTGATAAGTTGTCGCTACGGATCTTTCGCCCGCTTTGCCGAGCAGACAAACGCCGCCTGCAATTTCAACCTGTTCCGGTGTCCAATGTCCGGGCGCGAACGGCGGTTCGAGCCATTCGAGCATAAAAACGCGCGGCGATTTTTCGAGTTTTTTTGTTTTTTGATGAATTTTATCAAGCCGATTTTGAAGATTTTGAATAACTTCGTCGGCTTTTTCGGCAATGCCGCACAATTCGCCGACGGTTTTGATATTCTCGAAAATATCCGCGATCGTGTTCGGTTCGAGCGAAACAACTTGTGCATCGGCGGCGTAAATTTTTGCCGCCTTCTGCACAATTTTGTAAGAAACAGCGCAAACGTCGCAAAGTTCCTGCGTGATTATCAAATCCGGTTTCAACCTCTGCAAAAGTTCCGTATCCAAATCGTAAATCGAACCGTGTCCGTCAAGCTGCGAACGAACGGCGTGGTCAATTTCCACGCTCGACATCGTTTCGTGCGATATGCGGCTCGCCGTCAAATGCGGTTTATTTTCAATTCCCGCCGGAAAATCGCATTCGTGCGTGATGCCGACGATATTTTCTTCCAAACCGAGCGCACAAACGATTTCCGTCGCCGAAGGAAGCAGCGATGCGATTTTTAAGTCTGATTTTTTTTGCATAAAAAGTCGTAGATATAAACGGAAAATTTTTTTATTCGGTGTAATAAACTTTCAAATCTTTTTCGCCGGTAATCAGCCATTTGCCGTTAAATTTCTGAAGCTGAAGCTGCGTTTGAACCTTGCCTGCCGAATAACTTTCGTCGCCTTCAAAATTCCATTCCTTATCGAAAACGGCGGTAGCCTTCATTCCCGATGCGTCCGGCGTAACGCGCAAATTGCTGAGATTCATTTTGATATTGTAAAATTTGCTGAAAGCCCTCTGCTTATCTTTTCTGACATAATCCAAACCGACGCTTTTCTTATTATAATAATCAACCGTATCGGCGTAATTATTTGCAATAGCATTTGAATTTCCCGATTCAGTTACCCTTTTCCACGCATCAATTTTTTCGGAAACCTCTCTTTGCACCTGTTCGGGGTTAAAATTTGACACGGGCGTAACGGTCGGCACAGCGGTTGGAGAAGGTTTCGGCGTTGCCGTCGGCGAAGGTGAAGTTTCTTCAGGTGAAGGCGAAACTTCTGCGTTTGAATTATTTTTCGGCGGAATGTTTTGATTGACCGCACCCTTATTGTTGTTATTTTGAACTACTGCGGTTTTATCTTTTTTCAAATAAAACCACGTTCCGACTGCGCCGCCGAATAATAGAAGCGTTACAAATGCTGTCAGCGCAACAATCAGAAATGTTTTGGATTTTTTAGCTTCCGGCTGAAATTCGGAGATTTGTGTTTGCCGGCTTTGTTCCCAATCCTGTGAGTTTGACCTTTCAACCGGAATATCCAACCGTTCGACCTGACGCGGCGAAACAAGCGTTTCCGAATCGGTAAAAGAAACCGTCGGCATTTCCGTTTGAGCGTTCGCCGAACTAACCAGCGGTGTTCCGTCCTGAAGACAAAACTTGAGCGTGTCGTCTGTATATCTTGTTTGACAATTCGGACATTGTTTCATAGTTCTTTAAAAATTCGGCGATTTCCTTACTGATAATAAACCGAAGACAGCCAAATAGTAAATCTATCAATAAAATTTAGATTTTATACCGGCTTTTTAATTGCAAATAAAAGTTAAAGAGAGTATTTTTCTACAATCAACTGAATTATTCCGTATATACCAACAGAATTTTTTGGAAATAACCGTTCATAAATTTCACTTTCCGATTTTTATATTTTAGGAGAAAAGCTAATGAAATTCTACGTTCAAAGCAGCAAAGGAATTTTTTCTTTTGTTTTGTTATTCACGCTGATTTTAATGTCAAATCAGATTGCCTTCGCGCAGTTTGTTTGTCAACCTTCGGGACCTATTGACGGCTTCGGCGGCTCATTGACGACTACCGACCCGACACAGAACGGACGCGTTTTCAGAGACGGCAATCCTTCAGGCTGCGCCGGCGGTACGCCGACACAAGCACCGCTTGCCGGAACATATCATTATGACAGTTATAATTTTACGGCTCCAGCCGGACTGACAATGGGCTGCGCGACGCTTAATTATAACTTTAGCGGCTGCGCCGGAAATCAGGTTCAAGCCACTGTTTATTCAAGCTATAATCCCGCCAGTCCCGGCGCAAATATTATAGGAACGTCCGGGCTTAGTTCAAGCGGAAGTGCTTCGCTCTCTTTTCCCGTAAATACGGGAACGACCTTTACAGTCGTGATCGCCGAAGTTGTGGCTGATTCCGGTTGTGCCAATTACGGCTTCATTATAAATTACAGCACGGCTTGCCGTCAGGTTGGTTTTGATCGCACAAACGACGGTAAAGCCGATATTACTTACTGGCGACCAAGCACCGGATTTTGGAACACATTAAATTCAGCCGGCGGAATGAATTCGGTTCAGTTTGGACAAAGCGGCGACATTATTGCTGCCGGAGATTACACGGGCGACGGTCAGACCAATGTCGGCGTTTATCGCCCAGACAATAATTTTTGGTATTATGGTTTAAGTCAAACGATGCCGAATGCCAATCTTTACGCTCAGCCTTACGGCATAGCCGGCGATGTTCCCGTTCCGGGTGATTATGACGGCGACGCTAAAACCGACATTGCCGTCTGGCGACCGGGCAATGGATATTGGTATGTTCTGCGAAGTTCCGATAACACGCTTCTTTCCCAACAATGGGGACAAGCGGGCGACTCTCCCGTTGTCGGAGATTTTGACGGCGACCGCCTCAATGATTTCGGTATTGTTCGTCCAAACGATGTCAGCACGGGCGGCATTTCTAATCGCTGGTATGTTTTAGAAAGTAACTTTAATTACAGTCAAATTTTAAGCCCGGCTTTCGGTGTTGAAACCGACAAACTCGTTCCGGGTGATTATGACGGCGACGCTAAAACCGACATTGCCGTCTGGCGACCGGACAATGGATATTGGTACTACCTGAAAAGTTCGACGCTCGCCGTCGGCACGACGGCTGTAACCGATTCATTTCAATTCGGCGCGAGCGGCGATATTCCGCAGCCTGCCGATTATGACGGCGATAAAAAAATGGACTTTGCCGTTTATCGTTCGGGCAATTGGTTTATCTACAACAGCCAGAGTAATACTGTCAGCGGATTTTTGTGGGGAACAGCAACCGATCAACCGGCGACTTCGCCTTATCGAATTCAATAAAAATTTAGTTGCTCCAAAAAACAAGAGAGGCTGAAAAACTATGAAAATTTTTCTCAGCCTCTTTTGTTCAAAATTAAATCGCTTGCCATCTTACCCGACAGCAAAACCAACGGAATGCCGCCGCCCGGATGCGTCGCGCCGCCGACAAAATATAGATTTTTAATGTCTTTTGATTTGTTCGGCGGACGCAGGAAAGCCGAGAAAATTCCATTTGACGAAACGCCGTAAATTGAACCGCGATTGGCGCGATATTTTTTCTCAAAATCTTCAGGCGTAATTATTTGCTCGAAATCAATTGAAGTTTCCAAATCCTTCAAACCGGAGTTTTCCAATTTTTTAACAATCAAATCACGGTAATTTTGCGCTTCCGTTTGCCAATTCGTTTTATCGCTCGTATAAGGCGCATTTATCAAAATAAAAAGATTTTCGTGTCCGTCAGGCGACTGCGTTTTATCGGTTTTTGATGACGCGCAAACGTAAATCGTCGGATTTCGTGCCGGACGTTTTTCGTTAAAAATCGCGTCAAATTCTGCCTTATAATCGTCCGAGAAAAAAATATTATGATGTGCCAGTTGCGAAAATTGTTTTTTCGTTCCCAAAAGCAGAACGAAACCGCTGCACGACGGTTCGGTTTGTTTGATTTTTCGATTGGAAAAACTTTTTCGCGCATTTTTGTCAATCAAATTTCGATAAGTTTCCACCGCGTCGGAATTTGCGATGACAAAATCACAGCCGAAAATTTCGCCGCGGACTCTTACGCCGACGGCTTTTACGTTTTGAATCTCGATTTTTTCCACTTCCGATTCGGTGTAAATCTTCACGCCGAATTCTTTCGCCAATTTCTCCAAAGCCTGCGGAATTTCATACATTCCGCCTTTGACATACCACGCGCCCAAACCGAATTCGACATACGGCACGAGCGCAAAAGTTGCCGGTGTTTGATACGGCGACGAACCGCTGTAAGTGGCAAAACGATTAAAAAGCTGGCGTAATTTCGGAGATTGAAAGTAACTTTTATTATGTTTGTCCAGAGTTTTCAGACTGGAAATGGCGAGTAAATCTTTAAGATATTTCGGGCGCAGAAGTTTTGGCAAATCGTTCAAACTGTGCGCAAGAAAAGTTTTTTCGGCGATTTCGTATTTTTTTTTCGCGTCGGCTAAATATTTGTGAAAGTTTGCCGCGTCCTGCGGTTCTAATTTTTTAATTTCGTTTTCGGTTTTCCGTAAATCAGTCGAAGCGTCGAACTGTGTGCCGTCCGACCAAAAATAGCGGCAAATCGGTTCAAGCGGAACAATTGTCAAATAGTCTTCAATTTTACGTTCGGCAAATTCAAAAAGTTCTTCCAAAACGTGCCGCATCGTCAGCAAACTCGCGCCCGTGTCGAATTTATATCCGTTCGCTTCGACAAGATTAACTTTTCCGCCGACGTTTTCATTTTTCTCTAAAATTGTTACGGAAAAACCCGATTTGGCGAGCCTGATTGCAGCGGAAAGTCCGCCGAGTCCCGCGCCGATAATGATTACTTCTTTTTTCACGAAGAAATTATATCGGATTTTGCGCCGCTTGTTTTATTTCGGTTGAAGTTTTGATTTTATCGAAAATGCGAATTTGTTTTGCCCAACCCAATTTTTCAAAAATGCGAATCGTGATCCAATTCATATCGAACTGATACCATTTCAAACCGTGCCGCGCCGAAGTCGGATAAGCGTGATGGTTGTTGTGCCAGCCTTCACCGAACGTCAAAATGGCGACAAACCAGTTATTTGTCGAGTCGTCGTTCGTATCAAAACGCCGTTTGCCAAAAATGTGCGACAGCGAATTTACAAACCAAGTCGTGTGCCAGCCGACGACAACGCGCACGAAAACGCCCCACAAAACCATTGACCAGCCGCCGATTGCATACAGCAAAAAGCTGGAAAGAATAATCGGAACGAGATAATATTTCGCCAAAAGAACGTGAAATTTATCTTTTAGAAGATCAGGAATATATTTGTTGAAAGTCGCCGCGTCGTGATCCTGCGCCTTACCCAGAACAACCCAGCCGATGTGCGCCCACCAAAAACCCGGACGAGTCGAATGCGGGTCTTTTTCGGTTTCGGTAAAAGCGTGATGAAGGCGGTGCGTCGCCACCCATTTGTCCGGCGCGTCCTGCATTGACATCGTGCCGAACATCGTCAGCGTGTATTCCAGCCATTTCGGAGCTTTGAAACTGCGGTGCGTCAGCATTCGATGATAACCGAGTCCGACACCAAGGCTGCCGACAATCCAGTTTCCGATCATCATCGCCGCAAAGTTTTTCCAGCTAAACGTAAATAATGCCGCAATTGAGAAAAGATGAAAAATTGTAACGATGCTTAAATTTTTCCAGTTAATAATTTCGCGCGTCTGCTCTATTTCAATAACATTTTGCATTTAATAAATTTCCAACAGTCATATTTTTTGACATTTTAAGAATAGCAGAAGCAGCGCAAGTCATTCGTAATAGTTATGTAAGATTGTCGAAGGTTTATTTTCAGATGAGCTGTGATTTATCAAAAAAATAATAATTGAGAATAAATATAAACTTAAAAAAAAGCCTGTTTTATCGAAAACAGGATATAAACTTAAAAAAAAGCCTGTTTTATCGAAAACAGGCTTGAACTACTTCTATTTTATAAATAAGGAAGTTTAAGATTACCAATTAAATACACGCGCCAAAAAGTAAAAAGTTTCAAAAATCCGATAAATTTTATAAAGATGTTGTCAATTTATATGTAAAATTCGTTTTATCAATAAGATACGTTCCCTGAAAAATATGCAGCAACAGCATTTTAAAAACGATTGAATCGAAATAAAATCTATTATTGTAAAAAACTGCTGAAATTTCTGGGAAGAAAATTGAAATAAACCTTTCTATAAATAACGGAAGAAAAAGGTGGTCAAGAGCAGTGGCAGGCATTGTGGCTTTTCCTGAACTCGTCCGTTTGTTCTTCTCACACTCTCCGAAAATATGAATTTTCACCGCATTTGTTATAGCAAATGCGGTTTTTTTTGTTTTTCACTTTTAGTTTTATATTATTCTGTGGCAATTTAAAGGTTATGCAAAAAGTTCTGACTGCCGAAGAAATGCGCGAAGTTGACCGATTGACGACGGAAAAATACGGCATTCCGTCAATTCTTTTGATGGAAAACGCCGCTCACGCCGCTGCTCGCGTTATCACGGAAAAACTCGGCGGAAGCGTGGCGGGAAAATCTTTTCTCATTCTTTGCGGCAAAGGCAATAACGGTGGCGACGGCGCGGCTTTGGCGCGAATTTTGTGGACACAAGGCGCAGATGTTGATGTTTATCTGTTTGGAAAAATTGAAGAAACGAAAGGCGATGCGCGGATAAATTTTGAAATACTTAAGAAAGCAAATTTCGATGAAACTTCAAAGATGCGAAAATGGAAAGATAATAATTGGGATAAATCATTTTTATTTTTTCACGAAGAGGAAAACCCTGAATGGTGGAGAAAAAGAGTAACACCTGTTTTCAGAGCAGACGTAGTAGTTGACGCGATTTTCGGAACAGGACTAAATAGACCAATTGAGAAATCTTTTCTTAAAGTCATTGACAGTCATTGGTTTGAAGAAAAAGAATTTCGAGATGTTAATTTCTTAACTGTAGCTATTGATATTCCATCAGGACTTGATTCAAATTCATTGCACCAAATTGGTGAAAACACATTAGTTGATTTAACTGTGACTTTCACCGCACCGAAACCCGCAAATGTTCTTCCGCCCGCGTCGCATTTCAACGGGGAACTCGTCGTGGCGAATATCGGTTCACCGCAAGAATTAATTGATAATTCGCCGTCGAAATTGTTTTTAGCTGAAAAGCAAGACGCACGAGATTGGCTCAAAAAAACTAGATACACAAAGGATTCTTACAAAAACAAACGCGGACACGCGCTTTTGATTGTCGGTTCAAGTGAATATACGGGCGCGGCGGTTTTGGCGGGAAATGCGGCGATGCTTTCGGGCGTTGGTCTGACGACAATTGCGACGAGTGAATCAGCGCAAAATGCAATCGCGGTGAAAGTTTTGGAAGAAGTTATCACGCGAAGTTTGCCCGAAACGAAAAACGGCGCGATTGCTGAAAGGGCTTTTGAAACGGTTGAAAAACTGATCGAAAAAGTTGATGTCGTCGGCATTGGCTGTGGTTTGACATCGAATGAGAAAACGACGAAGGATTTTGTCAGCGAAGTTATCATAAAAAGAAAAACGCCCGTCGTCATTGATGCCGACGCGATCAACGCGCTTTCGCCGTTTGATTTGCAAGGTTCTGATGATTTGCCGCTGATTTTAACGCCGCACGAAGGCGAGTTTTTGCGGTTGCTTGGAACGGAAAATAAAGATGCAATAAAAGACCGTGTGAAATCCGTCCGCGATTTTGCCGAAAAGCACAATGTAATTTTGGTTTTGAAAGGCGAAAGAGTTTTAATCGGTGCGCCTGATGGTCGCGTCGTGATAAATCCGACGGGAAATTCGGGTTTGGGCAAAGCCGGCAACGGCGATACATTAACCGGAATTATTACGGGCTTTGTCGCGCAAGCCGTGCAGATGAACCTTGATATTTTTGAAACCGTTATTGCGGCGGTTTATATTTCGAGTTTGGCGGGCGACATCGCGGCTGAAAGATTCGGCAAACGCTCGATGCTTGCCAGCGATGTGCGCGAATGTTTGGGCGAAGGGATGCGGCAAATCGAGTCCAAAGTCTAAAGTCCAAAGTCAGTTTGTCTTAAACTTTGGACATTGGACTTTAGACTTTGGACTTTGGACTTTTAATACGAACAAGCAACTTGAGCGGCTATTTTAGCGTTATTTTCGAGTAACGCGATATTTGCGGTAAGCGTTTTTCCGTTGCTCTTTTCTGACATTTGCGCGAGCAGAAACGGCGTGATTTCCTTACCGTGAATCTCTTTTTCGTCGGCAACCGCAAGTGCTTCATCAAGAATTTTCTCCAATTCTTTTGTATCTATTTCAAATTCTTTTGGAATCGGAACAGTTAAAAGAATTGCGCCCGGCAAATTTAATTTATCACGCGCACAAGCAATTTTCACGACTTCCGTCGCCGTTTCGATTTTTTCATCAACCGATAAACCGCTTTTTCGTGAATAAAACGCAGGCATTTCGTCGCATTTGAAACCGAGAACGCACACGCCGTTGGTTTCGAGCCATTCTCTCGTCGCCGGTAAATCCAAAACGATTTTCGCGCCCGAACAAACCACGATAATTGGAGTTTGCGCCAGTTCCGGCAAATCCGCCGAAACATCGTGCGAAAATCCGCGATGAACGCCGCCGATTCCGCCGGTTGCAAAGACTTTTATCCCGACTCGGTGCGCGATAAAACTCGTTGTTGCAACAGTTGTCGCGCAGTTTAATTTTTTGCCGACGGCAATCGGCAAATCGCGGCGCGAGATTTTGCGAATATTTTTATCGGTGGCGAGTCGTTCAATCTGATCTTCGTCCAAACCGACGACGAATTCACCATCGAAAACGGCAATTGTCGCCGGAATCGCGTCGTTTTCACGAACAATATTTTCTAATTTTCGGGCGGTTTCAAGATTTTGCGGAAACGGCAAACCGTGAGCGATAACCGTTGATTCGAGTGCCACAATCGGCTTTTTTGACTGTAAAGCGTCGGCGACTTCTTCATTAAATTTCATTTTCGTAAATCGTGAATCGTAAATCGTGAATCGCAATTCTTATCTATTTACGATTTACGATTCACGACTTATCTACTTAATCATTTTGCCGATGCGGTCTAAGCGCGGATTTGTGATACAGCCGAGCATACTGTCATTGGATGCGCTTCTGTCGCACGACCAATAGACAAACATTGCGCGTCCGATGATTAAATCACGGCTGACAACGCCCCAATAGCGGCTGTCCAAACTTTGATTGCGGCTGTCGCCCATCACGAAATAACTGTTTTCGGGAACGATATAAGGTTTTCCGGCGGCGGCGAAATTATATTCGCGGTCTTCGGTCGGATGCAAAACAGCGTCTTCCGAATAATAAACGATGTAATTTTGATCGGGTTTTTTAGGCTCAAATTCTTTGGTTGTCAGCGCGGCATCTCTCGATTTTGAATCGCCGATAACTCGGTGTTCGGACAAAATTTGGTCGTTGATATACACATCGTTTGCACGAACTTCAATTTTATCGCCCGGAAGTCCAATTACCCGTTTGACGAAATTTATCTGATACGGAGTTCCGGCTTGTTCTTTTTCCAATTTGGATTTGTGAAGCGATTCGGGATAGCCGGGAAATTTGAAAACAATGATGTCGCCGCGCTGAATATCACGCTGCGGCAAAAACGGTAGCGGATTGCCGCCGGGCGCGAAGATGAATTTGTTGACGAGCAGATAATCGCCGATTAAAATCGTATTCTGCATCGAACCCGTCGGAACGGTTACGGCTTGCAGAATAAACGTCATTCCGAAAATCGCCATTATTAAAGTTACGACAAATGATTCAAAATATTCGCGGAAAACGCTTTTCGGCGGTCCGAGCGGTTTTTTTTCGGCTGTTTGATTTACTTCTTTTTCGTTATTATTCATATTTCAAAAGGCTTAATTGCAAGCGTCAAACATCTTTCTAATCAGACAGATGTGAATTTTAATTCTTTTTTACGCTTTTTGCCCTGCCTTTGTTTAATTTTTTTAAAGCCAAGCTAGCCGCCTGCATTTCGGCTTGTTTTATTGAAGTTCCTTTGCCTGTAACTTTTCCGGTTTCCCAAACGGCTTCGACGACAAAGTTTCTTTCGTGTGCCGGACCTTCCGTTTTTATAACCGTATAAGTCGGCGCGGTTAGTTTTTCCGCCTGAAGCGTTTCCTGAAGCAGCGTTTTGTAATCAATCGAAGTTTTTGGAGTCGCTTCCCGAAGATCGTCGGCAAAGATGCGGCTGACGAAGGCACGGGCTGAAATATAGCCGCTGTCAAAGAAAATCGCGGCAATAATCGCTTCCAAAGTGTCCGACAAAAGAGCCTGTTTGCGTCTGCCGCCGGTTTTTTCTTCGCCGCGTCCGACTCGCATAAATCTACCGACACCGAGATTTTCAGAGATTCTCGCCAGCGTTCCCATACTGACAAGACGATGTTTCATCAGCGTCAAATCGCCTTCGCTGAATTTCGGATGGCGAATATACAATTGTTCGGCGATTGCCAAACCAAGCACCGAATCGCCGACAAATTCCAGAGCTTCGTTTTGCAGACTGCGGATTTTTTCCTCATCGCTGTCCAGTACTTTTTCGTAAGCCCATGAACGATGAGTAACGGCGCGTTCGAGCAGTGCGCGATTTTGGAATTTGTAACCGAGCAGTTGTTCTAAAATTGATAAATTTTCAGCCATAGAACGCCCATTTTAAGAATTTCAGCTCAAAAAATAAAGTCGGACGCAGGATATTTTGCGCCCGACTCGGTGGTGTTTAGGATTGCCGTCAAAAGAAATTAGCGTGTGCCTTTTTTCTTTGGCGCAGGTTTTTTAGCCGAAGTATTATCTTTGGTAACAGTAACTTTCGTCGGTGTTTCTTTGGTCGTCGTTGAACTCATCGGCGTAACCGGCGGTTTTTTGCTGTTCGGTGTCGCTGCCGGTTTAGTCGGTGTCGTTGCCGGTTTGGTTGTGCTTGGAGCCGGAGTTTTAGTCGTTGTTGTCGGCGGCTTAGTTGTGTTTGAAGCCGGATTTTTAACCGGTGTTGCTGCCGGAGCGGTATTTGTTGCCGCCGGAACGGAAGTTGTCGCCGTTGCTGCGTCTTCTTCAACAACCGGCTCGACTTTCGATGCCGGATCAGGCAGTGGTTTGCTGGTTAAATTGGCAATATAAGCATCAACACCATCGGTCTTACCTTCAAAACGAAGTGTATAAATTTCTTTTACACTGTCGTAAAGCCCATCTTTGTATTGTTTATTCGAAGCGTCGGCTAATTTATATGCTCTGGCATACGCATCAATCGCGCGGTCGGCGTAACCTTTTTGCATTGCAATCAAACTCTTTATTTCATCATTTGCCTGATTATTATTGGCTTTAAGTTTGGCGGCAATATCTTCGCCGAGCCGAACAACTTCGCCGCGGTAGTATAAACCTATGGTTTGATAGAGAGACGGATTGGTTTTCGTGGTCGAATTCGCTTGCGAGGCTTTATAAAAATATGCAAGTCCTTCGTCCTTTTTACTCATCCGATAATAATCAATATAGCCGATGATGTAATTCATCCAGCCGAGCGTGTTGCTTCTAGCTCCCTCGGTCGTAGAAAATTCTTTGGGGTCTTTGAGTTTATAGGAATAACCCAAAACGCCGTAATCTCCGGTGGTTGATTTCGCGCCTGACTCTATTTGCTGAATCGCGGTTTTCGCGTAGTTTATAGCTTCGTTGTTATAAGTATCAACCGGCGATTTTGCCGATGCTTGGTAAAAACCGGCAGTCGCCAATGCAATCGTAACATCAACTAAATCGGGTTTCTTGGCAAGAATCTGTTTGCCGACGGAATAAATGTCGGCGGCATTTTCGGATTTAAGCGCAGTGTCGTATTTGGTGAACAGCGCATTGTCTGCGGCTGCCGCATCTTGTTTATTTTTCGCTTCTATCGCTGATTTCAGCGTCGGAATTGATTTGTTAAGATAAGTTACAATATCTTTAGAATCGGGGCAGCTTCCGTATTTTTCAATGTATTCATTAGCCGCGTCAATGGCAAGCTGTCTTTGAGCATTTTCCTTGCTGGCGTAATTGTCGGTAAATTTTTTGTAAACGGCTTGCTGCGCTTCAATGTCAGCGCAGGCAGCGTCCTGAGCAAAAAGCGATGTGGCGGTAACGGCGGTTAAAGCCAGTGTTAAAAGTCCAAACACTAAAACTCTGTAAATGGTTTTCATTAAATTATATCCTCCAAGCATTTTAAATCTTAAAATTTTACGCAAACCTCGAAACCGTGAATCCGTTCCGCCTTTTGCACAATTCTGATGTTACGTTAAAAAAAAGGGTTGCCGCATTTTTGCGGCAGTAAAACCAAATTTATCTAAAAAAGATTGAGCAGCAACACTTTTTTAAAGTTACATTGATTGATGGTTAAATAATCACGCAATCAATACAGTTGTGTCAAGCGATAAGTTTATTATGTTTTCTTGGAAAGTAGTTTAAAAACGCATTGCCGTCCGCGAATCAGAATATCCGGCAGCGTGAACATTTTATGTCAGTAACGATATACGTCTGTTTCGATTTAGACCGCTATTTCTTTGATTAAAAGAAAAGTCTTATTCTCAACTTTCTCAAACGAATTGTTTTACGGAATAAAAGCATTGGGAACAGGTTTGTCCGTCGCTTCGCCAAACTGCACGCCTGTGAATCCGTTCGTCGTCTGCTGTAAATACCACACGCCGCTTCTGTAAACTGCAATATCCGCTTTGCCGTCGCCGTCATAATCCGCCGGAACTGGTAAATCGGTTGAAACTCCGAACTGCACTCCTGTAAATCCTTGTGTACTTCCGAGCAGATACCACGTGCCGTTTGACGAACGAAAGACAGCGACATCCGTTTTCCCGTCGCCGTCATAATCAGCCGGAACTGGTAAATCCGTCGAAACTCCGAACTGAACTCCCGTAAATCCTTGTGTGCTTCTGTTGAGATACCACGTGCCGTTTGACGGACGATACACCGCGTAATCGGCTTTGCCGTCGCCGTCATAATCTCCGACCACCGGTTTATCTGTTGATACACCAAACTGAAAAGTAGTGAATTGATTATTCGCCAAGTTATAGACATACCACACGCCGTTCGATGGTCGCCAGACAGCCAACTCGGCTTTGCCGTCGCCGTCGAAATCAGCCGGCTGCGGAACATCGTTGGCTTCACCAAAAGCCACGCCTGTAAAACCTAGTTGGCTTCTGTTGAGATACCACACACCGGAGCGATAAACCGCCAAATCGGTTTTGCCGTCGCCGTCGTAATCGGCGGGAACGATTTTATCGGCTGATGAGCCGAACTGAGCGTTGGTAAAGCCCGACTGCGATCGAAGTAGATACCAGAAGCCGCCGTTGGGGCGAAAGACGGAAATATCAGATTTGCCGTCGCCGTCAAAATCAAACGGTGTACGCTGCGCCGCTGATGCGTTCAAAAGTCGGGCGAGCGACGTACGGGCAACGCCGTTGACAGTTTCAAAATCGCCGCCGATTAAAATTTTTCCGTCCGCTTGTGTAACGATTTTATAAACCGTGTTGTCGGTGGTCGTTACAAATGAATTATCTACTAAGCCGTCGGCGTTCAAACGGGCGATGTTATTTTGTGTGCTTGAGCCGATGCGGTCGAACAAACCGCCGATGAGAATTTTTCCGTTTGGAAGCGGAAAAATATCTTCGACACGGGCGATGTCGGCAACGCTGGAAACAGCAAGTAAATTAAACGTCGTATCGAGCGAACCGTTCGGATTGAGCCGCGCAATTCCGGCAGCCATCGTGTTGCCGCCCGCGTAAATTCTGCCGCCGACGATAATTTTCCCGTCCGCTGCAAGTGCGAGCGCGGAAACTTCGGTTACGCGCCCCGTTTCAAAATCGGAAGTTGTCGCCGGAGCAAACGTCGTGTCGCGGCTGCCGTCGGCGTTGAGCCGCACGACTCCGTTATAGCTGACGCTGCCCGTTTGACTGTTGACGAAACTAAAATTAAATGGTCCGCCGACGATAATTTTCCCGTCCGGCTGGATGACTACCGAATTGAAAAAGGAATTCGGAAGCGTGTAATTGAAAGTCGTGTCGAGCGAACCATTGCTGTTTAAGCGGGCGATTCCGCCGTCCGGGAATCCGAACGGCGAAATATAACCCCAAACGACGACGATTTTGCCGTCCGATTGCAGTGCGGCGGCGTTGATGCCTAATCTGGTTGGAATACTTGCGGGAATAAACGATTGATCGGCAGTTCCGTCGGCATTGAGCCGCGTGATATATGATGCCAAAAAGCCGCTATTTCCGACATTAAAACCGGCGAGAATAATTTTTCCGTCCGGCTGAATAATAATTGAATTAACCTGTCCGCCTGTACTTACCGTAAATGTTGGTGGATTTCCTCCGAAACTCGTATCAATAGTGCCGTCGGTATTAAGTCGAAAAACATTAGTGAACCGAATGTCCCCCGGACGGGTAAATCTTCCGCCGACAATAATTTTTCCGTCCGGCTGGACAGCAATCGCCCGCACACCGCCGAGAGCCGTCGTGTTAAATCTAATGGATGAATCGGCTGAGCCGTCGGCGTTGAAAACTTTAATTGAATCGCTGCCGCCGAAAAAAACAGATCCGCCAAACGAACCGCCGACAATAACCTTTCCGCCGGGTAACGCGCTTATGCTGTAAATCGTGCCTAAGCCAAAACTGTTGTTTCCCGGATCAAAAGTCGCATCGGTTGAACCGTCAGCTTTGAGCCGCGCAATTTGATTGCGGTTTTTACCGTTGAATGAAGAAAATATACCGCCAATTAAAATATCACCGTCCGGTTGCAAAGATACCGTGAAAATCGGGCGATTCGCTCCCGTGCCGGTCTTAAACGACGAATCGAGCGAACCGTCGGCGTTGAGACGCGCGATAAAATTGCTGCCGACTTCGTTAATTGCCGTAAAAAATCCAACCAGCAAAATTTTCCCGTCCGGCTGAACGGTGACTTGTAAAGCGTTGCTGTTGCTCGTAACGGAAGCAAAAGTCGAATCGAAACTTCCGTCCTGATTCAGACGGGCAATCGGCGTTGTTATTAAAACCGGATTATACCTTTGAACAATAAAACCGCCGATGACGATTTTCCCGTCAGTTTGGAGCGCGATGCTATAAACAATACTTGGAGTCGGAAACGGCGGATTCGGAGTTGGAAACGGCGGCTGAATCGGCGAAGTGAATGAAGCGTCAACCGAACCGTCGGCGTTTAGTCGGGCGACACCGTAATTGTTTGTGGAATTTATTTGATAGAAATTTCCGCCGATTAAAATTTTTCCGTCCGTTTGAATGGCGACGGCATAAACCAGAGCATCCGCGCCCGCGCCCGGATTAAAAGTTGTGTCGAGCGAACCATCGGCGTTGAGACGCGCGATTCGGCTGCGGCTTGCTCCGCCGACTGACGTAAAAGAACCGCCGATGACGATTTTTCCGTCTGTTTGAATGGCGACGGCGAGAATCGTACCGTTGACCTCGGCGGAAAAAGTCGAATCGAGCGAAAAATCAGCGTTCAAACGAACAATACTTTTTTGCCGTACGCCGTTGACCGTGCGAAAATAGCCGGCGACGAGAATTTTTCCGTCCGGCTGAACAACTGTCGTGCGGACATTTCCCGGAGAAGAATCAATCAGCACATTAACCGACGGATCGAGTTCGCCGTCAGTCGGCGCAGCCGCGTCCGTTCGCTTTTGAGAAATGCCTTCAGCTAAGGAATTATTAAAAGAATCGTAATGACCGCGCCGCGGCGATTTGAAGTTTTCAAGCAGCGGATCAATCGCACCGATATTTTGTTCTGCCACCGCCGATTGTGCTTGACCGGCAATCGAGCCGCCAAAACAGAAAATCGTTATCAAAGCGGCGACGAACAATGTCTGCATCGTAAATAATGAAGAATAATATGAAAATTTTCTTTGTAATTTATTCATAAAACTTAAACCATATTAGTTAAAATAAGTGTTATTTCAGATGCCTTCAGACTGTTTTTCTAAATGACGCAGAGTTCTGCGAAATTTTACCTCAATCGGTATCTTACTCAATCGGTATCTTAAATGTATTTTGCCGGACGAAAAATTAATTGTGTTTTCGAGATATAGGATCTGAAAGAGTCTTTGAAGCATTTTAACTAAAAGAAGTTGCATATCACGAAATACAATTCTCATAGAGTCATATTGTCATTTGATGCCGATTTATTCTTTTATCCCGACTACGGGAGTGCAGTTTGGCGAAGCGACGGACACACCCGTTCCCAATGCTTTTGTTCATTAAGCGATTAGCAGATTGAAATTTCACAAATAGTGAAAATTTGGCGGCTTTCTCTTGTGATTGAGCCATTATCCTTTGAAAGATTTAAAGTTCAGAAAAGGAGAACTTTTAATGTTTAGGAATTTTTTTGCCAAGTTTTTCTGATCGGATGGGCTTCGGTATTAAAGACGACTCTCTCGAAATCCAAAGTTTTTGGCGATGAAAAAAGCAAATAATAGTATTTGAAAGTTTCGGCGAACAGAAAACTCTGCATCGAATCGCTCTTTTCTTTAGTAATGACGCTTTTCAAACTCGCGTAACCGACATCCGTTTTGCAGTATTTCACGAAATCATCGAAAAAAGTCTTGCCCATTTGCAGATATTTTTCGTCATTTGTGTAGTGATAAAGATAGTAAGTTGATTCGACGATTTCGGGACGAAGCGGATAACCCGGATAACCGACTTCCATTGTCTTATAATTAATTTCTTCGGGTTCAATGCCGTATTTTGTCCACATTTTAAAGCTCGAATTTTGCAATCTTTTAGCTTTGTCCAAATCGCCTGACAGTGCCAAAATTGCCGGAAAAAAAGCGTCAAGCGCACCGTAAGTTGTCGCCGTGCGCTTGCCGGTGTTCATATCTGCGTGTCCGTACCAGAGTTCGCCGCGCACTTCGTCGGCGTTATATTTATTAATCGCTTTAATTGATTCCCGCCACATTTTTTTGCAGTCGGCATCGTCAAAAAGAATCGCGCATTTGAGCAGATATTCGTAATAAGAATCAATCTCCGCGCTGATATGGCTGTCGGGATTCGTCCATTTTCCAGTTTCGACGTTGATGTTCGTGCCGACTAATCCGATTTCTGAACGGCGTTTGTAAGTTTCAACTAAAGCGCGTTTTGCTTTTTCGTAAAACACAGGCTTTTTTGTGAGTTTGCTCAATGTCCCAAACTCAATTAAAAGCGTTCCCGTTTCCGCCGGATTCGTAACTGCGCCTTTTGTTTTGCCTGTTTTGAGATTTACGTATTTGTAAGGCAATCCCGTCGGCGAATTGAAAACAGGCAGCAATCTGTTTCCCAAATCTTCGGCTAAATTCAAAAGTTTTTTATCATTCGTCATCTGATAAGACGAAAGCAAACCGCCCAAAAGCCGAATCGTGATCTCAAAATTCTGCACATCAATGTCTTTGTCAAACGAAAGATTTTCAGTGATATATTTTCGGGTTTTGTCTGCTTCATCCGTAAAACCCAGTAAAATCAGCGTATCGAGCGAGTCAACCGGAGTCATCAAAAGAGATTCATCGTACCAATCTTTGTAAGATTTGCTCAAAGGCTTCAAATCGTCGTGTCCCCAAGCATATTTTTTATAACCGTTCCAAGCGTGTAGAAACTCGCTTTTTACCTGCGCTGCCATTTCTTTTTTATCAATTTTTTGTATTGTTTGAGCGTTTGCGACAGATGAAATGACGAATAAAATTACAAAGAACAACAGCGAAATCTTAAATTTAGATAAATTCATAACTTTTCTTTTTTTGCGTTTTATTTGGCTCTCAAACCGCCGGTTTGTCGCTCATTGTGAACGTGATTTTCCCGCCGTTCATAATTTCCCCGTGCGTAATGAAGTTTCGATTGATAACTTTTCCGTTGATTGAAACTTCCCGCACGTAGACATTTTTATCGCTCTGATTTTTCGCTTCAATCGTCAAAGTTTTGCCGTTTTCCAGTTTTAAAACGGCGGTTTTGATCAACGGACTTCCTAAAGCATAGTGATCGGAGGCGGGCGCGACCGGGTAAAAACCCAGTGCGCTGAAAAGATACCACGCCGACATTTGCCCGCAGTCGTCATTGCCGCCTAAACCGTCGGGCGCGGCTTTGTATTGATTTTTCAAAATCATCCGCACTCGTTCCTGAGTTTTTTGCGGCGCGTCCGCCCAATTGTAAAGATACGCGACGTGATGCGAAGGCTCGTTGCCGTGAATGTAGCCGCCGATAATGCCTTCGCGCGTGATGTCTTCGGTTTCGGCGAAAAATTCGTCGGGCAGGTGCATCGTGAAAAGTTCATCCAGATGCGCGGCGAATTTCTGTTTGCCGCCCATCATCTCAATCATTTTTTCGGGATTGTGCGGCACATAAAGGCTGTAATTCCAAGAGTTTCCCTCGATATAACCCTGACCTTCGGTTTTCAGCGGATCAAATTTTTCGGCAAATTTCCCGTCGCTCATTTTCGGGCGCGTGAAACCGATTGACGAATCATAGACGTTTTTCCAGTTGTCTGAACGCTTGATAAATTCGTCATAAATCGCGGTTTTACCGAGTTTTTTCGCCGCCTGCGCGATTGCCCAATCGTCGTAAGCGTATTCCAGAGTTTTTGAAACGCTCGAAGAATTTTTGTCTTCTGGAACGTAGCCGAGTTTCATATAAAATTCGAGTCCGTCGTAATATTTCGTCCGCGCCGTCTGCGCCATAGCGTCGAGCGCGTGTTCGGCGTTGATGCCTTTAATGTTGTCTTTGACAATCGCTTCGGCGATGACCGAAGCCGAATGATAACCGATCATACACCAATTTTCATTGGCGTAATGCGACCAAACCGGGAGCATTTTGTGGACGCTCTGATCGTAATGCGCCAGCATCGAGTTAATCATATCGCGGTTTCGCGCGGGTTGAATGATATTAAAAAACGGATGAAGCGCACGAAATGTGTCCCACAGCGAAAATGTCGTGTAATTCGTAAAACCGTTCGCCGAATGAACATTTTGGTCTAAACCTTTATATTTGCCGTCCGCGTCCATATAGACGGTCGGCGACAAAAAAGTGTGATACATCGCCGTATAAAAATTTGTCAAATCGTCTTTGTTTTCAGCGGTTACAGCGATTTTTCCGAGTTCTTCATTCCACAAATTCTGCCCGTCTTTTTTAACTTGTTCAAAATTCCAATCGGGCGTTTCGGTTTTGAGATTGTTCATCGCGCCTTCGGTTGAAACGGGCGAAAGCGCGAATTTTATTTTTATTTTTTCATCTTTCGCCGTTTTGAAATCGAAATGAGCGCGAATTTGTTCGCCCGCCATTTCGGGAAAATTCTTTGTTTGGTCAAATTTGCGCCAGAAACCTTTGTAAGGCGATGGTTTGAAATCTTTGAAACCGTAACTCGTAAAAGGTTTTGAAAAAACAAGCGCAAAATAAACCGTGCGCGTTCGCGCCCAGCCGTTTGTCTGCCGAAAGCCCGTAATCGTGTGGTCATTTTCGACTCTTAGAAAAGTCCAGACGTTTTTGCCGTCGTAATTATAAATTCCGTGCATCAAGTCCAAAATTATATGCGCGTTGTCGGATTCGGGAAAAGTGTATTGATGAAAACCGACTCGCGCGGAGGTCGTCAATTCGGCGATAATATTGTCGTCGTCGAGTTTTACTTTGTAATAATTCGGCTCGGCGATTTCCGTCGCGTGCGAAAAAGCCGAACGAAAACCGCTTTTCGGATCGTCTTTTTCGCCCGGCTCAAGCTGTAATTCGCCAATCGTCGGCATAATCAGAAAATCGCCTAAATCCGAATGTCCCGTGCCGGAAAAATGCGTGTGCGAAAATCCGACAATCGTTTTATCGTCGTAATTGTAGCCGGCGCAGTATTTGTAAGTTTCGGGATTATATTTTCCGCCGATTAAATAAGGCTGCTCGTCCGTGTCGGGCGAAAGCTGCACCGCGCCGAACGGAACGGTTGCGCCGGGAAATGTGTGTCCCATTTTCTGCGTTCCGATCAAAGGATTGACATATTGAATAAAGCTGTCGGATTTTTGCGCCATCAGATTTAACTGCGAAAATAACAAAACGAAACCGATTAATAATATTTTCATATTTGAATGCCGAAGAAATTCCGCTGAAATTGTGTTTTTTACATACTATATTATTTGTTTATTTTCATCACCTCAAAAATGAAGTTTTGTACTTCTTCGCCGAACGGTTTTTTCCAATCGGTTTTCCAATTTTGCTCGTCGGCATACATTCGATTTAAGCCTTTCTGAATTTCCGCGTCGCCGCCGGTAAATTCCTCGACCAGACCACGCCAACGCGCCGCCAGAGTTTGCGCCCGCTCGTCCGAAGGTTTTACGCCGTCGGCGATTGCCGCTTCAATGTCGGCGGTTAAATCATTTCAATTGCGCGTTACCCGTTCCTGCAACTCCGGCGACCAGAGATTTTTGCGTTCTTCGATCTTCACCTGTGCCGATTCCGAGTAATATTTTTTTGTCCATTCCGTATTTTCCTGCATATTTATCACCTCGATTATTTTATTAAACGATTCCCAGTCAATCGCGCCGTTTTGTTTGAAAACTTTTTCGGCTCGATCAATCGCTTCGAGCGCGAGATTGAGCCGGTAACGCTGTGCCTCGATGAAGCGGCGTTGCAGTTCTAGAGTTTCCGACAAAATAAAACTTTGATCGCCGAGAATCTGTTTGATTTGTTTGAGTGAGAAACCGATAAATTTCAAAGTCAAAATCTGCTGCAGTCGCGCAAATTCGTTCTCGCCGTAAAACCTGAAACTGTTTTTGTCGAAACGGTGCGGCTTTAAAAGACCGAGCCGATCATAATAATGCAGAGTCCGCACGGTAATACCCGCTTTTTCGGCGAATTCGCGTGTTTGCCACAGATTTTGACTTTGATTTTTCATCGCGTGTTTCTCAACCTCAAAACGATGATAAAGTATGACGCAGCGTTATACGCAAGCGCGGATTTTGAAATTTTAAAAATAATTTTATTATTGTTTATTGATTCTTTTTCGAGCAGTTTTGCCTTGCTCTTTAAGCCGGAAACTGCTCAATTTACCGTTTGACGTGATGGCGGCGGTGGAAGGAATGCTGTCTGATTTGCGGTACAATCACCGGCGACGGCGCGAACCGCTTTCGATTTTTCTTTGCCCTTACTGTCAAATTGTCGTTTTTCATTAAAGTTTTTCTTATGTCAATAAAGCATAAGCAGTTTCCAAATCAACGCTTTCTAACCTCACTGTGCGATTTTCGACAAACTGTTCATTGATCGCATAGCCGATGCCGGAAGCAGATGGAGCGATTATCGTCCCTTCGCTGCTGACAACGACCGGCGGCTCAATAATATCTTCGTGCCAATATCTTGCTGATGCCGAAACATCGCCGGGCAAAGTGAAACCGGGAAGCGTTGACATTGCAATATTATGAGCGCGTCCGATTCCCGATTCGAGCATTCCGCCGCACCAGACGGGAATATCGTTTCGGGCGGCGAATTCTTGGATCGCTTTTGCTTCGGTGTGTCCGCCGACGCGACCGAGCTTGATATTGATGATTCGGCACGCACCGAGTTCGAGAGCGTGTTTTGCATCTCTTAGATTAGTAATTGATTCGTCCAAACAAATTGCTGTTTTCAGATGTTTCTGCAATTTGGCGTGATCAACCAAATCTCCGGCGGCGAGCGGTTGTTCGATCATCAGCAAATTGAAATCGTCGAGTTCCTCAAAAAGTTTGAGGTCGCGTTCATAATCGTAGGCTGAATTTGCATCAACCGAAAGCAAGATGTCGGGAAAATTCGAGCGAATTTTTTTAACGAGTTCGATGTCTTGTCCGGGTTTAATTTTGAGTTTGATTCTTTGATAACCGCTTTCCACTTCGTGCGTAACTTTTTCAAGCAGAACTTCCGGCGTTTTTTGCAGTCCGATGGAAACGCCGCAATTGATTACCTCCCGCGTTCCGCCCAAATGCTGCCAAAGCGGTTTATTCGCCTTTTTCGCTTCCAAATCCCAGACAGCCGTTTCAACTCCGCCGATTGCCATCCGGTTGCCGCGAATCGGCGCGAGCGCGGCGGAAACTTCGACAGCCGTTTCGATATGACTTTTTGCCAACATCGGCGCGATGAATTTACTGATTATCGTCCACGCCGTTTCGATTGTTTCGTGATTGAAAAACGGCGTTTCGGACGCGGTGCATTCGCCGTAACCACACGCGCCGTCAGCGTCCGACACGCAAACTATCAAAATGCGTCGTTCCAGAGCCGTGCCGAAACTCGTTTCAAACGGAGCTATCAGCGGCAATTTGATTTCACGCAATTCCATCTTTTGTAAATTTAATTTACTCATTGATTTCCACCTTGTTTCCCGAATTCGATTTAAAAATGTGATGTAAAACTCAACAGATTGCCCGCGTAGACAAACCATAAAAATCCAAGCGATGCGAGTGCAAAAATCGTGGCTTGCAGTTTGCCCCAGATTCGATAACGCTTGCTCGTCCAAGCGTGAAAGGCGTTATATAAAATTATCGGCGTTCCGATTATTCCGATCAAGCCGATGATCTGTGCGATCCGAACCCAGAAATTTCCGCGGTCGCTGAAAAAATCGAAGTTCGACGACATATAAGTAATAATTGCGAAAAGGGCGATGATAAATACAAGATCAATCGCAAAAATCGCTCTGACCAGATAACGAAGCTGTTTTTCGCGTGCCGTCAATTCGAGTCTGCCGCCGTAATGCCGTCTGGTTAGCCAGCCGACAAACCACAGAATCAGCGTCAGAAGCATTACAAAAAGCGAAATTCCGACGGCTGGCAAAATCAGCTTTGCATTATCCAAAAATCCGACGCGTGTGAATGTCATAAACGGATACGGGACGACGATCTGCATTCGCCCGTTCGCATCGGGCTTGAAGATCAAAGAATCCTGACCGCCCACATCACGAAAAGTCATCGTTGCGACTTCACGCCAGCGTTTCGGTTTGCCGTTAAAATCGGTCAGCGAATCTACCGAAATCGTCCCGTCTTCATTGGCAGAAACGCTTGTTTCTCCCAACAAACCCATTATTCTGAAAAGTGATTTTTCGGGGCGGCGACTGCCTAAATAAGTTCCGGCAACGGCGGCGGCATCTTGTTTCGCGGTTTCAAGCGTCGGTAATTTTGCTTCATCAATCGGAAAATATCGGTCAATAAATGCGTCCCAAATAGCGGTTCGCAAGACGGATTTCCCCGCACTATTTTGTGAAATAAAAAAACCGACTCCCGCATCGGGAATCAAATGCAGATCGCTGTGAAATGAAACCGTATCTCCGGCGTGTCCGATGATGCGGTGTCCATTTCGTGTTTCTTCATAAAATCCGTAAGCCATCGCATTTGCTTTATCGTCCAATGCAAAAAGGCGGCTGTGCATCAGTTTTACGGTTTCGGGTTTGAGAATTTGTCCGTCGCCGAATTTTCCGTCCTGCAAATGTGCGAGCATAAATTTCGCCATATCCGTCGCCGTGCTGCTCAAACTTCCCGCCGGATACGGACCGATTATTTCAAACGGTTTCGGTTTGTCCGATGCCAAAATGTATGCGTTTGACATATTCGGAACAAGATTTGCGGGAAGCGGCTGCCTGAAACTGGAACTGTTCATTTCGAGCGGTTTAAAGATGTTCTGCTCAATATAATCATCAAAAGTTTGACCGGAAACCCGTTCGACAATATAGCCTGCAAGGGCTGCCGCGTAGTTTGAATAAGCCGGAACTTCTCCGGGCGGAAATATGCGATTCGGGATGTGCGTTTTAAGATAATCGCCCAAATTCGGGCTTTTTTCGCCGCCGAAAAGGTCTTTGATCTGCTCTTCAAATCCCGCCGTGTGCGTCATTATATTTTTCAAAGTGATCGGTTTTCCGAACGCTTCGGGGATTTTGAAATCGAGATATTCATTTACATCTTTGTCAAAGTCTAATTTTCCCTGTTCGTGAAGCTGCATTACGGCTGTCCAAGTGAAAAGTTTTGAGATCGAACCGGGACGAAACAGCGTTTTGTCGGCAATTACCGGCTTTTTATCAGCGACATCGGCGTAACCGTAACCTTTTGCAAACAGTAGCTTTCCATCTTTGACAATCGAAACGGTCACACCTGCAATATCCTGTTGTGCGATTTGCAGCGGAATAACTCCATCAAGAAACGCCTCAATATCCGCCGTCGTCATTTGCCCATTTCCGGCAGGTGCGGCATTCGTCGTGGATTCGGCGTTCGCCTCCTTAGTTTCAACCGTAGAAATCGTTGGAACTTGCCCGATCACAGACGAAAAAAGCATAAAACCTAACAATATAACAGCCGTTAATTTTCTCATAGTTTTAGTTCCCGTATTTTTTATTGTCGTCGTTGGTTGAATTACTTAATCTTTTTCGCCGGCAATCCTGCTCCGCCCTGATCTAACGTCAATCCGGTTACTTGTCCGTTCGCGTCTTTGGTAAATGTAATGGTCGCGTTCACATCTTTGGAAAAGAATTTTGTTTCCGATTCGGGGGAAAGTGCGAATTTTGACTGACCGTTGACCTGTCCCAACAACTTTCCGTTTTCGAGCATAATGGTCAAAGAAACACTCGGCTGTTCGATTTTGTATTCGCCAACGTATTTTTCCAGCAATTTCGCATCAACCGCGATTTCTTTGCGTTCCTGCGGGATTTCGTATTTTGCGCCGAAGACGATTGCCGCCAAATCGTTGGAAACTCTGCCCGCCGGTGAACCTTGAATGTTGGTTAACACGATGACCGTTACTTTATCGTCGGGAAAGCGCGAAATATCGGTCGCAAAGCCGTAAATCCCGCCGCCGTGCGAGATTGAACGGCGGTCGAATTTCTTGCCGATGCCCCAACCGTAACCGTAACCGCTTTTGTATGGTGTAAAGATTTCGTCGAGCGATTTTTTGGAAACGAGTTTTTCCGTGTAAAGTGCCTGATCCCACAGCAACAAATCGCCGGTCGTCGAATACAGCGAACCCGCCGCAAACGGGACGGACATATCCATATACGAAGCGTTCATTATTTTGCCTGCCTCGCGCTGATAACCC
>JBBSIE010000037.1:0-33731 GCA_038232235.1 Pyrinomonadales bacterium
CGTTGATATTTCAACATCGGATGTTTATCATAAACGAGGCAAACCCACAGATAAAGTTGAATTAGTTGCAGTTCCATAAACCGCACTTTACAACTTTTTTGTGAGTTTGCTAAATTACTTTTCTACCCTTGATTCGCATATAATGTGTAAAGCATTGATCACGGCAGGCAAAGGTCTCCTGAATTACACACAGACTTCATTTAATTTTTAAACTTAAAATATATGTAGATTTTTTCTTATCAATAGTGCTATATCGAATTTGCAGGTTTAACCTGTTTTTCTTCATATCTTATCTAATCCCTGAAAACTATCAAAATTTTAACTTCCGGTGGCAGTAAAAAATTATCTGCGCTCTTCCTTAAGTTATCTGCATCGTCTGCCGTTTGATACGCTTAAAATTGACCGTTCTTTTGTTTACAGCGTCGGCGACGAAGGCGAAATTCCGAAATTTTGCAGACGATAATTTTGTTCGCCAAAAATCTAAAGATGTGTGTCATTGCCGAAGGCATCGAAACCGCCGCGCAATATTCGCTGCTGCAAAACTTGGGCTGCGATTACGGTCAAGGTTATTTAATGTCGAAACCGCTGCCGAAAGACGATTTGGAAAAAACGCTTTATCAAAAAACGAACTGGCTCCCGTTTACAGAAACCGTTCAGGCACAAACCACCAACTATACGTCGAAAGAAGAGAGTGTACATTTGTTCTGAATACAATCCTTGATGCAGAATCACAGCCTATAAAGGCGAAAGTAAAGACTGATTCTTATCCTTTCGCCTTTTACCTTTATACTTTTGCCTTTCGTAAAATCCAACTTCCCCGCTTGGTTTGACATCAAACGCGCACTATACTAAATAAAAAATTTTAACGAGGTAATTATGCGCGAAATGATGTTTAAGGTGTGTTTTGTTCTTTTAATTTCTATGTTTTTTGCAGTAAATTCTTTTGCTCAAACTAAAATCGAGTATCCGAAAACCAAAAAGGTTGATCAGGTTGACGACTATCACGGCACAAAGGTCGCCGATCCGTATCGCTGGCTGGAAGACGATAATTCCGCCGAAACAAAGGCTTGGGTGCAAGCTGAAAATAAGGTTACTTTCGATTACCTAAACCAAATTCCCGAACGCGAACAACTCAAAAAGCGTCTGACCGAACTTTGGAACTACGCGAAATATACCGCGCCGACCAAAGAAGGCAAGTATTATTTTTACTCGAAAAACGACGGCTTGCAGAACCAATCGGTTTTTTATGTCGCCGATTCAGTTAAAGATGAAGGTCGCGTTTTGCTCGATCCGAATAAACTTTCCAAAGACGGCACGGTCGCGCTTTCCGGTATGGCGATTTCCGACGACGGTAAATTACTGGCTTACGGATTATCCGGTGCCGGTTCTGATTGGCAAACTTGGCACTTCCGCGATGTTGAAACGGGCAAAGATTTGCCGGACGTTTTGGAAAACATCAAATTTTCCGGCGCGTCGTGGACAAAAGACGAAAAAGGCGTTTTTTATTCGCGTTTTCCCGAAGCCGATGAGAAATCGAAACTGACGCGCATCAATTATTTTCAAAAACTTTATTATCACAAACTCGGCACGCCGCAATCGGAAGATATTTTGATTTATGAACGTCCCGACGACAAAGAAATGGGCGTTGGCGGCGGCGTTTCCGAAGACGGCAAATGGCTGATAATTTCCGTAACAAAAGGCACTGCGCCGATGAACATGGTTTTTTACAAAGATTTGTCGAAAACCGATTCAAAGGTAATGCCGCTCGTTGACAAACTCGAAGCCGATTACAGTTTTATCGGCAACGACGGTTCAAAATTTTATTTCCGCACCGATAAAGACTCACCGCTCGGTCGCGTCGTGATGGCTGACGTTAACGATAAAAAATCGGTGTGGAAGGAAATAATTCCGCAAGCCAAAGAAACGCTCGGCAGCGTTGATTTCGTCAACAATCAACTAATCGGCAATTATTTGAAAGATGCTTATACGCAGATTCGCATCTACGATTTGAACGGCAAATTCGTGAGAAATGTAGATTTGCCGGGAATCGGCACAACGAATGGTTTTAGCGGCAAACGCTACGACACGGAAACTTTTTACACATATTCGAGTTTTAACGCGCCGCCGACCATTTATCATTACGATATGAAAACCGGCAAATCGGAAATCTTCCGTCAATCGGATGTCAAATTCAACCCGAACGATTACGAAGTCAAACAAGTCAAATACGCGAGCAAAGACGGCACGATGATTCCGATGTTTATCGTCCATAAAAAAGGCATAAAACTCGACGGCAACAACCCGACTTTGCTTTACGCTTACGGCGGTTTTAATATTTCACTGACACCCGGATTTTCGGTTTCGCGTATTGTTTGGATGGAAAACGGCGGTGTTTACGCCGTGCCGAATTTGCGCGGCGGCGGCGAATACGGCGAAGAATGGCATAAAGCCGGAACGAAATTGCAAAAACAAAATGTCTTTGACGATTTCATCGGGGCGGCGGAATATCTTATTAAAAATAAATACACGCGCCCCGAAAAATTGGCGATTTCCGGCGGCTCAAACGGCGGTTTGTTAATCGGCGCAACCTTAAATCAGCGTCCCGATTTATTCGGTGCCGCACTTCCGGCAGTCGGTGTGATGGATATGCTTCGTTTCCAAAAATTTACCATCGGACGCGCATGGACTTCCGATTACGGTTCAAGTGATAACGCGGAAGAATTCGCGGCGATTTATAAATATTCGCCTTTGCACAACATCAAGGAAGGCACGAAATATCCGGCGGTTTTGGTAACAACCTCCGATCACGACGACCGCGTAGTTCCGGCGCACAGTTTCAAATACGCGGCGACTTTGCAGGAAGCGCAGGGCGGCGACGCGCCGGTTTTGATCCGCATTGAAACCAACGCCGGACACGGCGCGGGCAAACCGACGGCAAAAGTTATCGAAGAACAAGCCGACGTTTACGGCTTTTTGATGAAGAATTTAGGAATGAATAATTAATTTCGTTTTAATTATAAAATTTCCCGCAAAGGTGCAAAGTTCGCAAAGTGAAATTATTCTTCATTGCGAACTTTGCACCTTTGCGGGAAAATAATTTTGCATTAAACCGAGAAAGATCAAATGTATGTCCGCAGCAAATTCTCAAAATTTAACTTTTTACAATTTTCTAAATTTTTTCCGCAAATCTTACACGCCGGAAGAAATCATCGAAAAACTTTCCGAAAAACAAACTGACGAAACAGATTTCAGCCGTATTCGCTGTCCACTGTGTAAATGGCAGCCGAAAAAATCGAGCCGTTGGTTTTGTTCCGATTCGCCTTTTCCCGAAAAATTTTTCAGCGGCTGTTTTACTTCGTGGAATACGTTTGAAACGCACGGCTTATGTCCCGGATGTTTTCACCAATGGCGTTGGACGACGTGCCTTTCCTGTCACCGAGATTCGCTGCACGAAGATTGGTACCTAAAAGATGAAAAATAAAATTAGTTTCCGGTTTCTTTGATAAAAAGTTCTTCGAGCGATTGTTTGACAGGTTGGACGAAAACCAAGCTGCCGCCCGCATTTTTGTCGTCTTCGTCTGTAACCTGAATGTTCGCGCCGTTAGCTTTGGCGGAAATCACCGCGCCCGCGATATTTGCAATTTTCTCTCTTAAATTTTCTGCCGAAACTCCTTTCAAAACGATTTCAAACTGCTGTGTTTCGCCGCTTTGCGATAATAAATCATCAAGTTTTCCGGTCGCCGCCAACTTCCCTTTTCGCAAAATCGCCACGTTATCGTACAACGCTTCGATGTCCGATAAAATATGCGTGGACATAAAAATGGTTGTGCCTTGTTCGCGCAGTTCGGCGATCAATTCGCGGATTTCACGCCGTCCAATCGGGTCTAATCCAGACATCGGTTCGTCGAGAAAAACGATTTCCGGCTCATTTATTAAACTTTGCGGCTTCGCACCTCTGCACCTTTGCGTTAAATAAATTTGAATAAAATCGTAATTCAATTACTTTGCTTTTAGTGTGTTATTCTAGAAAATGGATTTTTTCGTTATGGAAAGTGTTGTTGAAATAAAAGAAAACTTGGGCGCGGAATGGCTTCCGGCGATTTATAAAAATAAGGTTCGCTCCCAACGGACACGCGCTCACAAATTAGAAATCGCGCGGCGTGAGAATCGGGCGATTATTCAACATACGCTGCTCGGCGTTGAACTGAAGGTCGGCAATAAACGCTTTTCCTGTCCCGATTTGTCAACGGCGCGATATTTGCAGATATTTGCGCGGCTCGGTTGTCAGGAAATTGCCGTGCCTTATGATATTTCAAAAATCTCGACGCTCGCCGACGAAATCGAATCCGCGTGGCACAAAAGTCTGCTTCTTCTCGAAGAATCCGCAAAAGATAAAACACCTGCCGTCAAAGGTCGAATGCGTTCGTCTTTGATCAAAGAAATGCGCGACGAAATCGAAGAAATTGGCGCGGGTTCGCTAATGCCGGAATTCAAGCAATCTACCAAGCAACGCCGTTAAGAATCTTTTTGAAAACTCGGATTTAGTCGCTAAAGGCGACAAACATTATAGCTTAGCGAGAATCGCTAGGTTTGACGAGAGTCATTTAATCGCTCACTGAAAGTGAGCAGCAATTAAGTCCGTTGTTCGACGCTTTCAGCGTCGGGATACTTGCCGAATGCCAGCCTAGCGATTCTCGCTAGGCTATAATCTTGGTCACCTTCAATGACAAAAACGAGTAAGTATCGAGTTTTAAAACAACTTCCAACTATTTATCATTCACTATTTTTATTACAACTTCCAAAAGTGTTAATATAATCAAAGAATTTATGTTAGACGAAATGCCGGCATCAATAAAAGCCAACCCAAAACTAGAGGAACTTCCGTTTCCATATAACAACCGTCCGTTTTGCCGTTACGAACCGATTGAAAAGCAAATTGAATACGCGAAAGTTTTGATCGTTAATGATCTTTTGCGCTACGAAAGCGATCTTTCCGAACTTGCAAAAGCGGAATGGAACGGCACGGCGGAAAGCAAAGTACGGTTTGAGAATAAAATTTCCGCGATGGCTGTCAACAACATCGCGCAAAATGTTCAGCGCCTCGTGCGCCAGCCAAAAACTTTGACGGTTCACCTTTCGGAAATTGCCGGAGCCGTCAAAACATTTAACCCGGACGCGATTGTAATGAGCGGAACTTTATCGGATTTTGATTATTACAATCCGGCGCATCTTGAAAGTTTTAAGAAATTTATTCACAAAACAAAAATTCCCGTTCTCGCCATCTGCGGAGCGCATCAATTGGTCGGAATGAGTTTCGGTGCAGAACTAAAAACTTTGGATAATCTTGATCCGGCGGAAAAACGCACCGAACGGATGAACGAATATCAGTATCGGTTTATCAAAATCGTTGACGCTTCCGATCCGATTTTTGAAGGCGTGGCGGATGTCGAAAGCGGAATCTGGCAGGATTATACGCTGGAAGACGATATTTTGCGCGTCTGGCAAAATCACGGTCTGCAAGTCGAAGGTGTTCCCGACGGATTTCATCTGCTGGCAACCTCGTATCTCTGCAAAAATCAAATGATGGTCAAGCATTCTGCCGATCAAATGATTTATGCTGTGCAGTTTCACCTTGAAAAATCATTTGAAGACTGGTCAAAAAATCCGACGCGCTGGGAACATCCGAACGAATCACGCGACGGGCGCATTTTGTTTGAAAATTTTCTAAGACTTTCCTTAAAACACAACAAATAACATATTTTACTATTGATGCGGAAGCCCGCACAAAGTAAGGGCATTGATTATTTGCGCCCGTACTTTGTGCGGGCTTCCGCATTTTTTACAAAATCGTTGGCGCGTCCGAATGCGGCACGAAACATTTTCGGCAGCGTGCTTCGTATTTGCCGCTTGCGCCGACTTCGACTCTTTCGTTTGATTCAAATGTGCGCTGTGAATAATTGGCAGTTTGTCCGCATTTGACGCAGATGGCGTGGGTTTTTGTGATAAATTCCGCGATTGAAAGAAGCTGCGGCATCGGTTCAAACGGTTTTCCGGTGTAATCCTGATCGAGTCCGGCGATGATGACGCGCTTTCCGCTGTTGGCGAGGTCGTTGACGGCTTGGATAATTTCCATATCGAAAAACTGTCCTTCGTCAATGCCGACGACTTCCGTGTCTTCTTCGATTTGCGCCATCAATTCTTTCGCCGTCATCACGGGTTTGGAAATATGTGTCATTCCCGAATGCGACGCGATTTGTTCAATCGAATAGCGGTCGTCAATCTTGGGTTTGAAAACCTGCACTTTTTGCCGCGCGATCTGCGCCCGTTTGAGTCGGCGAATCAGTTCTTCCGATTTGCCCGAAAACATCGAACCGACGATGACTTCAATCCAACCTTTGCCGTTTTGTCTGTTTTGACGGCGTTCTTCCGTATTGTCGAATGCGAATTCTTCAACCATTTTTATTTTTGATTGTCCTTTTTGTGTGATTTGAAAACGCTAAGATTATCACAATCCGAAGTTTCAAGTCTAAAGTTCAATGTGCGAAGTTTGAAAACAAAATTGTGTCGCCGGAGAGAAGTTTATTTCAGAAGTTTTTGGTATTCTGGATTTGTGAGCATCAAAATTTGTCAAAAATGTAAACGTCCGTTTATGGCAAACCACGATTTTTGTCCGCACTGTCCTGAATCTCACGCTTTGAATCAGGAATCCTGGGCGAGTTTAGGTTGTCTTTTGCTGATGATCGCGCCGCTTTTTATAATGATTTTCTTCTGGCTGTTTATGTTTCTCGGTTTTTTTATCAGTTAAGTTATAATACAAAAAAAATCACGGAAAAAACTCCGTGATTTTTGAGATAGCTTTTAATTAATAATTTACCCTGCAATATTCAGATTTTCAATCTATTAATGAATTGAATCAAAAAATCACCAAAAGCTTTCAGCGACGTTTTCAACTTCTTGTTCAAAATAATTTTAATATTCAATATCGCTGAAGAAACCAAAGTGCAATAATTCAATAGGAAAGTATCAAGCGTGTATTAAATTTTATGACGGCTGTTTTAGATGTTTGTATTATATTTCTGAATAGCTGATGAATAATAGCTGTCAGTTATTCAGAAGAAAATCTTTTCATCATAAATTGTATGACGCTGTATGACGCTAACGAAAGTATCTTGAAAATTTACTTTTGGTTACTCGCTTCTGTTGATTTTTTGTCGCTTTCGTTTTTATCGTTTTTAACCAAACTTGTCGCAATCGCGTCAATCGTCCGCGTCGCGTCGGATTTGCGCGTTATGTTGTTGCTGATGATGGCGAAAGCGTAAATTTCGTCGTCTTTAGTCTGCGCGTAACCGGCGAGCGAATTGACGAAAGTTATCGTGCCGGTTTTCGCGTAAATTTTGCCTTTTGCGTTTCCCAAACGCCCGCCGAGCGTTCCGTCGGTCGCCGCAATCGGCAACGAGTTTGTGAAGACATCGGAAAATTTTGACTGCGCCGCGTAGATAAAAGCGCGAACAAAGGCTTCCGGCGACACGAAATCAAGACGCGATAAACCCGAACCGTCGTGAATTTGCAATTCATCGGCGGCAACTTTATTTTCGGTGAGAAATTTTTTAATCACTTCCGTTCCCGCCAAATCGTCGCCGCGCACTTCCGCCAACTGCCGGTTGTCGCCGGGCGCGGTGTCGCCGAAATTTTTTCCGAGCAATCGCAAAAGCAGTTCGGCATAAACATTTATCGAACGCTTATCCATTTTTTTGACGATTTCCGACAGCGGCTGACTTTCAACAAAAGCGAGTTCGACGGAATTTTCGAGGTTCAAACGATCCGGCGTTTTCCAGTCAACCGATTTCGCTTCGCCGCCGACCGTAATTCCCTGTTGTTCGAGCGATTCTTTGAGCGTTTTCGCCGCCCACAAAGCCGTGTTGTGAACCGCGACTTTTCCATAAGCCTTTTCATCGTTGCCCCAAATATAAATTTGATTGTCCGCCAGACCGCGCCGAATGCCGAATGCTTTGGTTTCGCCGTCCTTTCTCGGCTGCAAATCGCTTTGGATTTGCAGATAATCGGTCGAAGACACAGGAACGCCGTCTTTCATATAAACGCCCGCCTTATTTTCGTTAAAAGTCAACGCGCCCGCCTCCGTGCCGTAATGCCACTGCAAATCGTTCCAAGTCCAGCCGTCGCCGATGTCTTCGCCTTTAAAATAACTTTCGTCGCCGACAATATTTCCTGTAACCTGCGTTAAGCCTTTTGCTTTTAATTGCTTAACTAAATCGTTGAGTTCGTCGCCGCCGAAATCCGGCGCACCGCGTCCGTAAAGCGTCAAATCGCCGTTTAAAACGCCGTTTTCGATTGCCGCCGCCGAATTAACGGAAGTTTTCCATTTATAATCCGCGCCGAGTTTGTCGAGCGCGACGATTGCTGTCAGCGTTTTTTGAATCGAAGCCGGATTAAAAAGTTTTCGCGCATCTCTGGCGACAATCACACGCCCGTCTTTTAAACTGACGACGAAAACGCCCCAACGCGCGTTGGAATAATCGCTTTTTTCGATGATTTCATCAATCTTATTCGCCAGCGCGACATCTTCCGGCTTTTCGGAAATTTCTAACGGTTTGGCGAGATTGATGTTTGGAGGCGGAATTTCCAGACTCTCCGCGTTTTCTATTACGATGTCGTCAGTTTCTTCGGAGGCTGGTTTGACAGACTGGCACGCCGGAAATATTCCGGCGGAAAATAAAACTAAAACAAGAAAAAATTTTTGACCGAGTGATTTGTAACCGAATATCATTTTTAAAATTGCAAATAATTTTGCGCCGCCTGAAAAACTTCCCCGACGCTGATTTCATCTAATGTTCCGTTGCTGATGACGCGAATTTTTTCCGTCAGCGGCAGATAATTTTTCGGAGCGCGTTCGTCCAAAAGCAGCACAATCGGTGTTCCGACGAGTGCGCCGACGTGCATCGCGCCGGTGTCGTTGCTGATTAAAACTCGCAGACGCGACATCGCCGCCGCCAATTGCGGAATCGTTAATTTATCAACGATGACTGTTTCGGCGGGAAAACTTTTTTCAACTTCGCCGCGCAAATCTTTTTCTTCGGGACCGAGAAAAACAACCGTTCGTATGTTTTCGAGCCGCCTAAATCGTTCGGCTAATTCCGCGAAATACTCCAATTTCCAACGTCTGCTTGGATGTCCCGCGCCGGGGAAAAGTCCGACTGTTTTTGCGTCCACGATATTTTTTTCGCGCCACAAATTTTCGATTTTTTCGATGGCGGCAAGCGGCGGCGAAATTTGCGCGAATCGCTTTGGATTTTCAATCGAGAGCGACTTTAAAACTTCCAAATAACGGTCGGTCGCGTGTTTTGTTTTATCTTCGAGCGGCGGTTTCGGCTCGAAATTACCCAGAAAATCGAGCGAACGACTTTCCCGATTGATATACAGCCGATGTTTCGCGCCGGAGAAAAATCCCAGCAGATTTGTTTCCGAAAGACTGTGCAGATCAACAACAAAATCGAATTTTCGGCGGCGGATTTCCTTCGATAATTTAAAGATTTCATTGATTGACCAAAGTTTTCCGCTGTCACGCAGTTTCACGCGGTCAACAGCGATTTTTTCATCGGCAAAACCGGCGAGTTCAATTATTTCCGCGCTCGCTTTCCCGATCAAAGCCGTAATTTTAGCGTCCGCAAATTTCTCTCTAATCGCAAAAAAAGCCGGTAAACTCAAAATTACATCGCCAAGCTGTCCGAAATTGATAATTAAAATATTTTGCGGATTAAAGTTCAAAAGTTCAGGTTCAGAGTTTCAGATTTAATGGTCAAGATTAAAAAATTGGAACATAAAAATCAAATCTGCCGCAAATCGTTTCCGGTCATTTCTTCAGGTTTTTGAATGCCCAAAATGCTGAGCAGCGTCGGTGCGACATCTTCGAGCGAGCCGCCTTCGCGCAGCTTTAAACCGTTAGCGCGTTCGTCAACAAAGTGAAATGGCACGGGATTGGCGGTATGCGCGTTGTTCGGTTCACCGGTCAGCAAATCAGCCATTTTTTCGCAATTTCCGTGATCGGACGTAATCAGCGCGATGCCGCCGACGGCGGTTATTTTCTCGACAATTCCGCCCAGACAAGTATCAACAAACTGCACAGCTTCGATAGTTTTTTCGAGATTTCCCGTTTGCGCGACGACATCCAGCGCGGCTAGATTGACAATAAAAACATCATTTTCGCCCGCTTCTAATCCGCGCAAAAGTTTGTCGGTTACTTTGAAACAAGCCGTTTCGGGCGCGGCTTCCGCCATTGTCGTTTTCGGCGAAAACACGAAAACGCGCTGTTCGCACGAATGTTCGAGTTCGATGCCGCCGTTAAAAAAATATGTCAGATGCGTTCGCCTTCCGAATGAACGAGCATCGTGTAAGCGCGAGCCGGGCGTTCCCAATTTTTATCTTTATCCATCGCGTAATACCGACCGCACAGCGTGGCGATGCGCCCGATGCCGATGTCCGCCATTTTTATTTCGAGTGCTTCGACATAAATATCCGCTGTGCGCGGCGCAACATCGCGCCCGTCCAAAATCGGATGAACAAAAACATCTTTGACACCTTCGTTTTTCGCCATCCGCAGCAGCAAAAAAAGATTTTCGGGCGAAGAATGGACATTTCCGTCCGACATTAAACCGATCAGATGAACCGCCGAATTATAGGCTTTCGCCTTTGTAAAGGCTTCCTTTAAAACTTGATTTTCACTAAATTTATTCGTTTTAATCGCATTCGAGATTCTGGCAATATCAGTCTGCACAATGCGCCCCGCGCCGATATTAAGATATCGGACTTCGGAATTCCCCGGCGTATCCGGCGTTAAACTGACGCGCAAACCAGCGGCGGCGAGCAGCGTTTTCGAATATTTCGCGCAAATTTCGTCATAAAAAGGCGTGTGTGCCAGCGCAATCGCATTGCCTTCCCTGCGCGGCGAATGTCCCCAGCCGTCAATGATAATCAGCGCGATTGTTCTGCGTTTATTATCCATATTTTTTCCGGTATTAAGTTTAGAAGGTTGAAAATTTTTAATACGCATTCGGCGCAGTTTTCTCCATCCACCGTTCTGGAAATTTTAATGCCGTAAAATCAAATTTTTCATAAAGCGTGTGTGCGTCCTTGGTCGCCAAAATCCAACGCCGAAATCCCTGCAAATCAGGATGATTTATTATGACCTGCATCAGCCATTTACTCAACTCGCGCCCGCGAAACTCTTCCAAAATAAAGACATCGCCGAGGTAAGCAAACGTCGCATAATCGGTAACTACACGCGCAAAACCGATCAAGTTTGCGCCTTGATAAACGCCGAAAGGCAGAGAATTTTTGATCGCCGTTTCGGTTTGCTCTTTCGTCCGTTCTTTCGCCCAATAAGATTCTTCGGATAAAAATTTATGAATCGCGTCAATTTGTAGACGATCTCTGTCCGTGCTGATATTAAATTTATTGTTTTGCCATTCCATAAAAATTACAGTTCAAGCTGATTTATAATTCGTCTTTATTTGATTGTATGAAATCAGAATTTGATACTTAAAATTAGCCTGCGCCTTGTCCAAAGTCAAATTTTCATTGACTTGTACAAATCAGTTAAGTTATAAATAATTCTTTAAGAAACACAAAATAATTCGGCTGAGTCAAAAGTTACGCGACTGATAAGCAAATATGAGAAAGACTTACAGGATATGTTTGATCGGTATACTGATTTTTTCAACTGTCGGATGCGATCAATTTACGAAAACAATCGCCAAAGCCAAACTCGCTTCAACCGAACCCGTGGTTTTGCTTGATAATCTAATCAGGCTGGAATATGCCGAAAATTCAGGTGCATTTTTAAGTATTGGTGAACATTTGCCAAGTCCGGTCATTCTCTTTTTAACTTCATTGCTGACAGCAATCATCATCTTGATAATTGCGAGATTAAGTTTTCAGAATCAGAAGGTAAAACAATCATTAATTATAGGACTTGCATTAATCGCCGGAGGAAGTATCGGAAATCTAATTGACAGATTATTAAATGCCGGAGTCGTTGTGGATTTTATGAACGTCGGAATCGGTCAAATACGAAGCGGCATCTTTAATGTGGCGGACATCGCAATTTTAGCAGGAGTATTTATATTGATAATTTTTATGGGTAGAAATCCAAGTAAAACAGATTCAGTCTGAATAAATTACTAAACAATGCTCGCAATCCGCTCGAATTTTCTTGAAATAAATATAATTGTTTGCCGATTCATTTGAGAGTCAAATCCTTATTTTACGGCTTATCGTTTTTTTGACTCATTTCTTTCCTTTCCTGCGGAGTGTATCCGGTAATGCCTTTGTAAAGCATCAAAAAAGAAAATCCGACACCGCCGCCGAGCAGAGCGCACGCCAGAATAATGCTGATAAAACCATTTAAAAGACTGGAAGCCGCAACGTAGATTACGATTACTCCGACAACTCCGGCGATACCTATTATCAATGCGGTTGTTTTCGACAACCCGCGCACCCATTTTTCCATAATTTCTCTGTTTATTTATTGTCAAAACAACAAAAACATATTTTCTTAAACCGCCGGTTTCAAATATTTCAACCCGCCGATAAACTTAAAATCGTCAACATTATAAGTTACAACCGTCAAATCATTTTCAAGCGCAGTCGCCGCAATCAGTGCGTCGGGCAATAATAATTCGTGAGAATTTGAATAATTACGAATCAGTTCTACCGCTTTCAGAGAACTTTGCGAAGTTATCGGAAGAAGCGGAAAGCGTGTCAGATATTTTTCGATGACACGCTTTTCGTGATTGGATTTCGAGCCTTGAAGACATTCGATGTAAATTGTCGCGTCAATCACCGCATCGAGGCTTTCGACAAATTGCTTAACGCGCAAATCATTGCCGAAAATTTTTGAAAAAACATTTGTGTCCGGTAAAAATTTACTCACGTCGTTCGTCTGTTTTGTTCACGCACTCTTCGCGCCCTTTCATCGGCTTCTGCTGCGTTGTCAGACCAAATGCCTAAAACTTCGTTTTCGTCTATCTCGTTCAAATCATCGTAAGGCAAAACCAAAGAAATCGTTTTCAACTTTTTCTCAGGCTTTCTGCTTTCGCCGTTGTTACCATTGCCGGACTTTGTTTTTTTCTCAAAATCTTCCAAATTCTGTAAAAGCCGTGCGCTGAATTCCGAATCGTCCACTTGATATGTGCGATTGACATTTTGCGGTATTTCGATTGTAACTTGTCCCATAAAGATCTCCTTCTCCAGTAATTTTAACACAGAACATTACGAATAATTCACGAAGAACTTTTCGACTTCTCTGTTTGATGTAAGATACATTACCTTTAGTTTGTCCTTGTAGATTTCCAGCAGCGATTCGACTTTCGGTTTAGAGCGTTTCGGGTAATTCCAAGTATGTTTTATAAAATTCCAATCGAATTTTTCATCGCAGCCTGCCGCCAGATCGGGACGTTTGCCTTTGCGGTAAAACGCGACTCTTTTCAGAACGCGCCAAACGCAAATCGCGGGCGGAAAGTCGAGAAAAATTACCGTGTCGGCACTTTGAATTCTTAAATCGAGAGTTCCGCTGTAATTTCCGTCTATAATCCATTCGTCGCGCCGCAAAACTTCTTTAATCGTTTCGCGCCATTCTTCTTTTGAAACCTCAACCCAATTCGGTTTCCAATAAAGCTGGTCAAGATGAATAACTCCAAGCCCTATTTTTTCGCCTAATTTTCTGGCAAACGTAGATTTCCCCGCGCCGCTCGAACCGATAACCAGAATCTTTTTCATAGATTTTTATTACGAAGAAGTTTTGTTATTGTTTATTGCGTTAAAAATCTTTTGAAACTATTTAGGAATATTGTTATCTTGACGACATTTGCTTTAGTAATTGTCTTTCTCTTTCATCGGAAATTCCCGCTTTTATCTCAAAATCCTGATTTTTGCGCCAATTTAACACTTCTGCAATCGTGTTGTTTAGCGGGCGAATTTTCAGACCTTTCGCCAACGCTTTATCAACATTCATCGTCAAAAAGTTTCGCAATTCTTCGTCGGATTCGGGAAGATAAAAAGGCATTTCGCTCCACGGCGCGACGTTGTTTTCGCTCAGAAATTTTTCGTCAGCCCAAACAAATTCCGCATCGCTTTCAGTCGTGTTTTTCATCGCTCCGAGCATTTTCCCGAAATCGAGTTCAAACGGTTTGCTTGTAACATTGAAAATTCCATTGACGTTTTCTTCGATCATTTTGATAATCCAATTCGACAAATCCCCTGCGTCAACCAACTGCACAAAATTTTCTGCGCTGCCGGGCGCAAGAATTTCGCCGCCTCTTGCAACGCGCATCACCCAATAAGCAAAACGGTCAGTCCAATCGAATTTGCCGACGATCATTCCGGCGCGAACATTTAAAACGCGATTCGGCATCGCGTTTTCGGCGGCTTGTTCGCACAAAACTTTTAACGCGCCGTAATTTTCGCCCAGCGTCAAACCGTTTAATTCGCCTTTCGGATCAATCTTTTCGACTTCCTCTTTCTGCTCTGCATCGAGAGTTTTCGTTTCGGTCGTTTCGTCGTAATTCGGCTTACTCGTGTTTGCATAAACCGAACCGCTCGAAATAAAAACGTATTGATTAACTTTGTCCTTCAAAAATTCCGCCGACGCTCTGACCGTTTGCGGCAGATAACCGCAGGTGTCAATTACGGCATCCCAACGGCGATTTCCGAGTTTTTCCAAATCAGAATTTCTATCACCATGAATCTGCTTGACGTTTTTAATATCGTCTTCCGAATAATTTCTGCCGCGATTGAACAGCGTTACTTTGTGATTATTTTGCAGTGCTGCATTGATTAAATGCCGACCTAAAAATTTTGTTCCGCCGATGATTAAAATGTTCATTTTTAATTTTATACGCGAGATATTTTTACAATAAAAAAGAGAATGCCGATAAAGACATTCTCTTTTTACGTTTTTGTGTGAAATAAAGTTTATTTCACGGAAACATCATCTACGCGGAAAGTCGTCGTTACCGAACCGTCGGTGGTCGTGCGGAATTGCAGACGAACGGTTTGACCTTTGTAAGCCGCCAAACTGAATGATTTCTGCGAATACGCGCCGGCTGTTCCTTTGTTCGCGTTGCTGTAAGTGGCGAGCGTCGAAAGCAGTGCGCCGCTTGTGCTGCGTACTTCGACGAATAATTTATCATACGCCGTCGTTCCTGATTCGCTTGACGTTACGTTCAGCCAGAACGACATCGCTCCGGTGGCGTTTGAAGGAATCGTAACCTGCTGATAAGTTTGTCCCGCCGTGCTGTTGTTCACGCCGAAATACAAATAACCGCTGCCGCCGTGCGGATAACTGCCGTTTGCCGTATAGAAAACGCCCGAACCGGACGAAGCCCACGGCGATTGACTACTTTCGACTCCGCCGTTGACAATAAGTTCTCCTCCACCTGGCGGCGGCGGCGGCGGCGCACCGCAAGTGCCGACTCCGACTGCACACCAACCGTTTGAAACGGCGGCGTATTGCGAACTCGAACTTCCGAAAAGATCGGTTGCCGCGTTTAAAGTTGCGGTTCTTGCGCCGGCAAAATTTGTTCCCGAAGTCATATAAACGGTCAATGCGCGATACCAAACTTTCGCCGCGTTGTCCGCGCCCATTCCAGTAACGGTCGTGCCGCCTGCCGTGCCGCCTTTCGCCTGTAAATAAAAAGCGTAATTGGCGATGCCGGAATTCGTATGAACGCCGCCGTTGTCGGCAGTTCCGGTGTAGCGACTGGCGTAATTATCCGGCTGATTTCCGCGCGTCGGATTGTCCATATAACGAAGCGCGTCGCCGGAAGTTCCGGGCGTGTAAGCATCTTCGCCGATTTTCCAGGTGTTCGCGCTTTCGCCTTCGGTGTATCTTTCGACCATCGCGCCGAAAATATCGGAAACACCTTCATTTAACGCGCCGGATTCATTTGAATAAGTCAAAGCGGCGGTGCGTTCGGTTACGCCGTGCGTCATTTCGTGTCCGCAGATGTCGAGCGTCGTCAGCGGCGTAAATTGCGAACCGTCACCGTCGCCGTAAGTCATAAACTGACCGTTCCAATAGGCATTATTGTAATTCGTGCTGTAATGCACGATTGACGAAATCAAGCCGGTCGCGCCGTCGGCGGATGTGTAATAAGCCGGACCGCCGCTGCCGTCAATGCCGCTGCGATTATGCACCGCGTTGTAATAATCCACTACTTTTTCCGCGCCGTAATGCGCGTCAACCGCCGCTCTCTGCGTCGTGCCGTTCCAGGTGTCGTCGGTGTCGGTGAAACGATAGACGGAAGATGTCGTATTGCGATAGTCGAAAGTTCCGACTTTGCGCGAAATGTCTTCCATATAATATGTCGCGCCGTTCTGATAAGTGTTGATATTCACCGTTCCGCTATACAGCGATGAGCCGGTGGCAGTTTGCAGATTGTCGTATTGAAAAACTTTTTCGCCCGTTTGCGCGTCAATAAAAAGGACGGGCATCGCCGTTCCTTTCGTGCCGTCTTCGCGGCGCATCTGCACGCGATAAACAAGATGATCGCGGTCTTCGGCGCGATAAACCCACATATCGGCAGTCGGTTCTTCGGTCAAAAACTTTGAGCCTCTGTAAAAATGTTTTGCCATATCAACCGCAGATTCGGCTGACAAATTTGGCTGTGTATTAACATAGACGGCATCCTTCAAATTGTCGGTAATTGAGGAAAGTTCGCCGCTCGCCTTTAAATGAACAATTGCTTCACCTTCCCAAACCGGAACGTCATCAACTGTTTGACGCACTTTCGTATGCGCCATTTTCAAATCGTCAAACGAAACGGATTGAACTTTGAAGTCGTCTGCGCCCGAAACCGCCCGGTTGAGCCTGTCGTTTCTCAAGTAATTAAGACTGATTTGTTTAATTTGTTCAATATCAGTCGTCGTTTCTTTGCCGAAAATCGTCTTTTGGGCTTCAGACGTTTTAGGCAGAAATGTAAAAGTAACAAAAGCAGCCAACAGGACTGCACAAACACTTAGAATTTTTTTCACTTGGTCGTATCTCCTTGGGAAAATTTTAAATTTTAGGACATTTGCCGATAAATTATCAAGCCGTTATGTATAAAAGTGAAAAACTCAGCGCAAAAAAACCTCTCTAAGTTTTTGGAAAAAAATCGCCGTCTAATTGTTATGAATAAACCAAAAAGAATTGTTAAAATTCTTACGGACTTTTAGGAAAGTAGAAATGAGTTTAGCACCGGAATTTTTAATGTCAAGCCAAAACTTTAAAACTTGTTTATCAAACACAAAGTTTTTGAACGATGCCCAAATCGGTGATATTTTTTCGTGGAACGAAGTGTCGGAAATCCACAAAGTCCGCAACGGTATCTATCAGCGAGATGAACATCTTATCTCGCTTTTAACCGACTTCGGCAAAATAAACCCGTGTTATCCTGATTATTCCGGCGAAACTGAAAATACAATTTTCTACACCGGCGCGGGCAGACGCGGCGACCAAAAACTCGATGTTTACAACCGCGCACTGTTCAACGCCGTCGAAACCGCACATTCCGTTCCGCTGTTCAACAAATTAGCCGTCGGACGCTGGGAATTTCTCGGTTTCTGGCAAATAATTGAAGGCAAATATATTTTCGACGAAGCGCAAAACAGAATGGTTTGGAAATTCTTACTAAATCGTCAATCGCAATTCGTCAATCGTAATTCGTAATTCGTTTTGAAAAACAAAAGGTTTTCCCTTTTTACAGACAATCCGCCCCCAAATTATGTTCAAATCTTTATAAACCAGAAACAAATTACGAATTACGAATTACGATTGACGAATTACAAAAACAAAAACCGACGCAGACTTAACTGCGCCGAACATTCCTTTCGGACAGACGGTTGTGATTCGTAAAATGAAGTATTTCAATAAATCGAACACACCGCTGATTAAAGTGTGAGAAGTGAGATTCAAGGGGGAACTTAAATCCAAAGATTTACTTTACGGCACAAACGCATTTTGAATCGGGCGGTCAGTTGCCGCGCCGAACTGCTCGGCATAAAACGCGCCGCTTGAACTGTTTAGCCGATACCAAACTCCGCTGCGAAATACCGAAACGTCAGCTTTACCGGCGCCGTCATAGTCTGCCGGTGTCGGTAAATCCGTCGAAATGCCGAACTGCACTCCCGTAAATCCTGCCGTGCTTCTCAGTAGATACCACGTGCCGTTTGACGGACGAAACACAGCGACATCGGTTTTCCCGTCGCCGTCGTAATCCGCTGCAACGGGTTTGTCGTTTGCCTCGCCGAATTGAATCGAATCAAAGTTTTGTGAAAGCTTGTCGGTTGATTGAGCGATATACCAAGTTCCGTTTGACGGTCGCCAAACGGCTAAATCGGCTTTGCCGTCGCCGTTGTAATCACCGACAACAGGTTTATCAGTCATCGCGCCGAACTGTGCGGAGGTAAATTGATTATTTGCTAAGTTATAGGTATACCAAGTGCCGTTTGAAGGTCGCCAGACAGCGAGATCAGCTTTACCGTCGCCGTCGAAATCTGCCGGTTGCGGAATATCATTGACATCGCCGAAGGCAAAACCCGTAAAACCAGCCGAACTTCTGTTTAGATACCAAGTTCCGCCCCGATAAACAGCAATATCGGTTTTACCGTCGCCGTCATAATCGGCGGGAACAATTTTATCTGCGGCGATACCGAATTGAAGTCCGGTAAATCCATTGGCTGATTGCTGTAAATACCACACGCCGTTATCGGGACGGAAAACGGAAATGTCCGCTTTACCGTCGCCGTCAAAATCAAATTTCGGGCGGGCGGCAAGTTCATACGCACCGATGTCAACATTTCCGACGCGAACCGCACCGCGCTGGTCGGTTGGTATCGCCGGATTATTGTCGCCGCAGCCGTTTGCCGTTAAAACACAATTGTTTCCGGCTTTGAGCGCCGGAGAATCCGGCAAAAGCGCGTGCGTCTGCGTTTGTCCGCCGTTGTCGGCAAGCGGCGCAAGCCGCGCATCCCGATTCAAAATATCCGAAGCGAGCCATTGTCCGTTCGGGCTGCCCGTGTTCACCGCATCGCCAATCAAATTGTTGCCGAGCGATGTCGCGCTTCCAAGCTGAAAATTAAAATCCGGCGTTCCGACCGCACTCGTGTTTCCCGCCACAATTGTATTGCGAAGTTTAATAACCGCCTGAAAAACGTGAATCCCGCCGCCGCCCTGCGTCGCCGCATTAGCGGTAACCGTGCAGTTAGTCAGAATAATTGAGCTTACCGATCCTGAACCCGGCGTAATCGTGGCGAAAATGCCGCCGCCTTGAGAATTACTATTGCCGCTTATAGTCGAATTTGTAATTGTCAGCCGCTCGCCGAGAAAATATATTCCGCCGCCGTTTCCGCCGCCGCTGACTGTTGGAGCATTGTTGCTGACAGTCGAATTGACAATATTTACCGTTCCGCCGTTGGTTAATAAATTAGTGGCGAAAATTCCGATTGCCGGGTTATTGTTAATAGTCGTGTTGCTGACGTTCAAAACGCCGCTCGTTCCGAACGCGCTGTTGTAGATGACATATTCGCCGGAATTTTGATTAAAAACCGAATTCATGATTGTCAAAGTTCCGCGAAAATTGCTGACGACACCGGTCAAATTGTTTCCGACTCCGCGCGTTACGGTTAAGCCGTCAAGTGTCAGATTCGCGCCTTCTCCGCTTTCAAAAACACGGTTCGCGTTGTTTCCCGAAATCATCAATTTGCCCGCGCCCGTTTGATTGGAAATAATTAAAGCACCGCCCGCCGACTGAACCACGATTACGCCGCCGGTTAATGTAATTGTGCAAATACCGTTTGCATCACAGTTTGGATCGGTTGTTGGAATATTAAAATTTATCGTGTCGTTGGCGGCTGTGCCGTTTGCGTCGGAAACCGCTTGCCGCAAACTCCCCGCGCCGCTGTCGGCAGTGTTGATAACCTGATAAGTTGCCGCCGACGCGCTGACCGTCAATAACACTAATAAAATAATAAACAGACTGGAAAACTTACCGACAAAACACAAAAGATTTTGCCAAAATTTATTGTGATTTTTTTTGTTTTGGTGTAACCGTATATTTTTCATACATTTGTCCTTTCAGATTTAGGAGTTTGGTTTGTGGATCGAATCTACAACTCTTTAATGTGTGTTGGTTTGGAAAAATTACTTATAAATCCGACATTTCACTTAATGAAAATAGTAAAATGGGTTAAAAAGAAAGTCAATATTTTTTCTTTTCGGCAATTATTTTTACAACTGCATAAACTCTTCCGCCTCTCAGCCATTTACCATTTTTCATTTACCATTTACCATTGTTCTCTATGACAATAGACGAACAAATTTCATACTTAAAAAAAGGCGCGGTTGAAATAATCCGCGAAGAAGATTTGCGGAAAAAACTCGAAAAATCCGAAAAAACCGGCAAACCTTTGCGCGTCAAATTCGGCGCAGACCCGACTGCCCCGGACATTCATCTCGGACATACGGTTGTCATTCGCAAATTAAAAGCGTTTCAGGAACTCGGACATACGGCGATTTTTTTAATCGGCGATTTTACCGGAATGATCGGCGATCCGTCGGGAAAATCGGCGACTCGTCCGCCTTTGTCGCGTGAAGAAATTCTCGAAAATGCCGAAACTTATAAAAAGCAGATTTTTAAATTACTCGATCCTGAAAAAACCGAAATTCGTTTTAATTCCGAATGGTTCGACGGGTTTGGCGCGGCTGATTTTATCAAACTCGCCTCGCACACAACCGTCGCACAGATTCTTGAACGCGATGATTTTGAAAAACGAATGCAGGAGGAAAAACCGATTGCATTGCACGAACTTCTTTATCCGCTTGTGCAAGGTTACGATTCGGTGGCTTTGAATGCTGATGTCGAACTCGGCGGAACTGACCAGAAATTTAATCTGCTTGTCGGACGAAATTTGCAGCGCGAATACGATCAAGAACCGCAAATTTTAATCACCACGCCGCTGTTAGAAGGCACGGACGGCGTTGATAAAATGTCGAAATCTTTGGGCAATTACATCGGCATTGACGAAGAACCGAATGAGATGTTCGGCAAAATTATGTCAATTTCCGATGAATTGATGTGGAAATATTACGAACTTTTGACCGATGTGAGCGTGGACGAAGTAAATTCTCTGCGCTTTAAATGCGAATCGGACGCGATGAATCCGCGCGATGCGAAAGTTGCGCTCGCCAAAAAAATTATCGAAGATTTTCATTCGGCTGAAGCCGCCGAAACTGCCGAACAAAGTTTCGTCAATCAATTCAGCAAAGGACAAATGCCCGACGAAATTGATGAAGTTTCGGTTGATTCGCAGAATTATAAATTGATTGATTTACTGCTGCAAACAAATCTCACCGCATCAAAAGGCGAAGCGCGAAGATTGGTCGAACAAGGCGGCGTGAAAATTGACGGCGAAAAAATTTCGGATACTTCTGCGGAAATTGAAGTTACCGCAGAAAGTAGTTTTGTGATTCAGGTTGGAAAACGAAAGTTTTTGAATGTTAAGGGAAATTAAAACAATGCAGAAACCCGCACGAAGTAAGGGAGTTAGACGCTTTTCACCTACACTTCGTGCGGTTTCTACATATGTCGCAAAGTATATTGATTTGAAATAAAAGTCGTGATAATATTTTAGTCAACTTTAATTAAAAGTTGGGTTGATTTACAAAATAAAAATAAATGATGAGAAAAACAATTTTGCGGACAGTTGAAACTTGAAATTTCGGTTTATTGTTTGACTGTCTGCCCGAAAAATTGGAGGCAAAGAAGATGGTTAAACAAACAAAATACAACATTGTCGGCGAAATTGATAAACTTAACGAAACGGAAACCTTAGCAGTTGTAAATTACATTTCCCAACTTCTTTCCAAACGCATTTCCAAACAACCGGAAAACACCACGAACGACGACTTTATCGTTTCGCTTTCGGATGCTTACGAAAACAAACGCGCCCGACAGGTTTTTGAATGGGAAAAAGTTCGACGGCAAAACGTCCAACGCACTGCGTGAGAAATTCAATTACGAATTACGAATTACAAATTACGAATTTGAAGCATTTTTTTCAGTGCTTTGTCTTTCTTTGCGCCCTTTGCGCCCTTTCGGGAAATATATTTGCACAAAACAGTTTTGAAAATTTTGGCGAAATAATCGAACGCGGCAACACCGAACAAAAACGCGACGCGCTTTATCAAATTAGAAATCTCGAAACGGAATCAGCTTCACGCACTGCGATTCCGGCGTTAAAAGATTCTTCGGAAATCGTCCGCGCAACCGCCGCTTTTTCGGTAATTTATTTGCCGAAAGACGAAGCATTTCAAGTTTTACTGCCGCTTTTAACCGATAAAAATGAATTTGTCAGACGCGAAACAGCTTACGCACTCGGCAAAGTTCGCAATCCGAAGGCGATTGATTATTTAATTCAACTTTTCCAAAAAGACAAATCCGACGAAGTAAAAAACGCGGCAGTCGTCGCGCTCGGCGAAATCGGCGACGTTTCGGCGGTTGATTTTCTGACACGGATTTTGCAGAAAAAACCGAAAAAGGAAAACGCAGCAAATGATTTTTTGCGCCGAAGTGCGGCGCGCGCCATCGGCGAAATCGCGCAGATTATTCAAATTGGCAAAATCGGAGTCGTTACGCCGAAAGATTTTTTGCCTGACCGATTTGTTCTATTCACGCCGCCGAATTTTCTTTATTTATCGCGCAGTCTTCCGGTTTTTCTTGATGCGAACAACACTTTGATTCAAACTTTGCAAAACAACCGCGAATCATTGAACACAAAGCGTGAAGCCGCTTTCGCGCTCGGCGCGATCGGTGAAGAATCGGCGATTCCGATTTTACGGGCGAATTTAAACAACGAAAATTATTATCTGGCGGAGATTGCCAAAGAATCTTTGAGAAAAATTCAATTTGTGAAAATTTTGCGGCAACAAGCGGAAACACGCAGCAAGTAAGGGCGAAAACGCGCTGTGAACTTTTGCATAAGACAAATAAATTAGACGCGAATTTGCGCTGATTAAGCAGATAAACGCAGATTATTTTTGGTAATTTTTTAGCCGTTTGCGATAAACATAAACAATAAATCGCCTCCATCCGTCAAATTCGCGTTTATCGGCATCTGATTCTCCACTCAAAACTCAGGTTAAAATAGTTTTTATTTTTGCGAAAATTTTGGTTTAATATAAAGTATGCAAGCAAAACACGCTCAAAAATCTACGTCGCCGGAACTTGAAACGCTTTATTCTTACGTTCGCAATTACACCAAAGAAATTTGTGAACCGCTGGAAACGGAAGATTATATTCCGCAGCCGGTCGTTGATGTTTCGCCGCCGAAATGGAACATCGCGCATACGACTTGGTTTTTCGAGGAAATGATTCTCAAACAATTTACGCCCGATTATCAAGAATTTGACGCGCAATTCGGCTTCCTTTTTAATAGTTATTACAACTCAATCGGCGAGCGAACTCTGCGCGATCATCGCGGCGATCTGGCGCGTCCGACGGTGAAAGAAGTTTACGCTTACCGCAAATATGTGGACGAAAAAATGCGCGAATTTCTTGGAAAAGATTTGCCCGAAGAAGTGCGCGAACTGCTGATTTTAGGACTCAATCACGAACAACAGCATCAGGAATTGCTGATTACCGATCTAAAATATACGTTCAGCGTCAACCCCACTTTTCCGGTTTACAAAAATGATTACGCATTAGTTGAAAAAGGCGAAATCGGAGAAAAAGGTTTTGTCGAAATCAAAGGCGGAATTCACGAAATAGGCTTTGCCGGTGAAGGTTTTCATTTTGATAATGAACTCGGACGGCACAAAGTTTATCTTGAAGATTTTCAAATCAGCAAAAATCTCGTAACCAACGGCGAATTCATCGAATTTATCGAAGACGGCGGTTACGGAAATCATCTTTTGTGGCACGCCGAAGGTTTGGATTGGGTTAAACAAAACGAAATAAATTCGCCGCTTTACTGGCACAAAAAAGACAGCGAATGGATGAATTTTACGCTCGGCGGCTTGCGAAAAGTCAGACCGGAAAGTGCTGTTTGCCACGTTTCGTTTTACGAAGCATCAGCGTTTGCCGAATGGAAGAAAATGCGTTTGCCGACGGAATTCGAATGGGAAGCGGCGAGCGACAAATTCGATTGGGGTTTGCGCTGGGAATGGACAAATTCGGCGTATTTGCCGTATCCGAATTTTTCAAAACCGGAAGGCGCGATCGGCGAATACAACGGGAAATTTATGATCAATCAAATGGTTTTGCGCGGCGCATCGGTTGCAACTTCGCCAAATCACAGCCGCAAAACTTACCGCAATTTCTTTCATCCGCCGCTGCGCTGGCAGTTTACCGGAATTCGTCTGGCAAAATAAAACAAACAAATGCAGAAAAAAGTTTACAGGAATAACAAGATTTACAGGAATATTTTTAAAATAATTTTTATCCCGTTTATCCTATTATCCCTGTAAATTCTTCGTATTCTGATTCTTACGGAGTCGGAGTAGTCATCATCGGCGTTGCTGCCGGCTGTGCGCTTTTCATCAGTTGCCCGACAACCGCCATTGCGACGGTAAAAAGCTGATTAACCTGCTGTCTGATTTGCGCCGGTTCGACTTGTTTATAATCCGCCGGTTCGGCAAAAAGGCTCTCGTCAACAGTTGTTTTGATGTTGCTCAGTTCCGTTACCAATCTCACGCCGTTAATTCCTTGAACATTGCCCTGCGATTGCGTATTAGTTTCGGATAGCAGCGGCAAACCCGTTTCTTTATCAACCAAAATATAAGATTCGGTTTCGACATTTCCGGCTTTCGTCTGCGTGTTGGTCGTCGTATCGTAGCGATATTTAACCACTTCGCGCCCGTTGTAATTTTCATCGCCGACGCGCTGAACTCCCTTTAAGTTTCCGACGCGATTGACAATCTGGTCCGGCATCATCAAACTTTGAATTTCAAAACCCAACGCTTCCTTATTCAATTCGCCGAATTGTTTGCGCTGCGGCGAAATCAAAAGTTTTTTCCCATTGGTTTCCAGATAAACCACTTTTTCGCCGTTCGGCGCGGTTATTTCCATCCGCCGATTTGCGCCGTCGCGGGCAACTTCCGCCGTCAGCGGCGGTGTCGCTAATTTTTGTTCGCCGGAAGTTTCAAACTTCAGTTTGACCGTCGCCTGATATTTGTCAGGCTCTTTGGTGTCAATCATCGCGCCGGTTTCACCTGCCATATTCGCGTTTGACATATTTACATTAGACAAATTCGTGTTGATGTTAGTATTTAAATTGGCATTTACCGTCAAATTCGCATTTCCGTTTGTCGCAGGCGGTTGACACGCCAGATTGAAAAACGCCACAGCCGATAAAGTTATCCAAGCTAAATTTTTAATTTTTAATTTTTTGAACATAATTCATTCCCCTTTTTTTGAATTTTTTCAAGGCTACTGCTTTTTCTTGTATTTATGCAAGGCATCAGACAACTATTTTAGTTCGATTTGATTTCCTAATACCAATTTGAATCAAGTTTGACGTATCCATGCAGAAGCCCGCACAAAGTAAGGGCGTGAAAGGCACACTTTCGTGCGTGTTTCTGCACTATACGTCAAACTTGATTCAAATTGGTATAACTCAATGATTTACTGGCTTAAGACTTAAATTTAAGATTTGCCGATTTGAATAAAAGAGTTTTTACTTTTTGAGTTTGTTCCGCAGCCGCAATCGCTCGTGCCGCACGAAGATTTGCCGGAAAACGATTTAACTTTGCGCCGAATATTCGCGCCAATGTAAAAAAGCGCGATAAAAATTATTATTCCGACGATTATAATTTGAAAATTCATAAATTTATCCGTGGCAGTCATCGCACGTTTCGCCGCGCAAGGCTTCTAATCCTTCTTTAACGATTATCGGAATCATTATCAAAGCCGCCACCGAATCCGCCCACCACCAACCGAAAAGCGCGTTTAATCCCAAACCGAGCAGCAAAATAGCCGAAAGATATACGCAAATATCGGTTTGCCGCGAATCGGCTTTCATCGCCCGACTGTCGAGATTTGCCGCCACGCCGCGTTTCGCTCGTGCCAGCAGCGGCATCACAATCAGCGACAAAATTGCCAGAGCGATTCCGACGTAACTTACTTCCGCCGATTCAAAAGTCAGCAAAGATTTTCCGGCATCAAAAGCAATATAAGCGGCGAGCAGCAAAAAACTGATGCCGACGAGTTTGAGCGCGAGTTTTTCACGCTGTTCGCCGAGTTCGCCTTCGCGCAAACGCCACAATAAAACAACCGCCGACGAACTTTCAATCAATGAATCAACGCCAAAACCAACCAGCGAAACGCTTCCCGACACAATTCCCGCGCCGACGGCGACAATCGCTTCCAAAAGATTCCAGCCAATCGTAAAATATTCGAGAAGCCGTCCGCGCCGAACATTTATCGAGGAAAGAGTTTTTTGATCTAAATCTTCTAAATTCACAACAGTTTAACCGAAGCCCAAAAGTCTGCCGCCCTGATAAGTCAAAAACGCCGCGAAATACGCCAAAATTGTCATATAACCGACCATAAACAACGCCCAAGACCACGAATTCGTTTCGCGCCGGACAACCGCCACCGTTGACATACACTGCATTGCCAACACAAAGAAAACCATTAAGGTCAGGGCAGTCAGAGGTGTCCATTCCGCGCTGCCGTCGTCGCGCTTGGCATTGCGAAACGCTTCCGTCAAAGTTTCGCTGTCGTCAGTATCTTTTCCGACGCTGTAAATAATACTCAAAGTCGAAATTACCACTTCACGCGCTCCGAAAGACGCGACTAAACCGACACCGATTTTCCAATCGAATCCGAGCGGCTGAATGACCGGCTCGATAAAATGTCCGAGTTTTCCGGCGTAACTGTTTTTTATCTGCTCACTCGCTTTTTCGTTTTCAATCGCCGATTCTTCAATGACTGCGGTGTTTTGTTGACTATCAGCGGAGGACGTTTGAATTTTCTCGTCAAGTGGACGAGGAAAATATGTTAAAGCCCATAAGATAATGGAAATTGCAACGATAATAGTTCCGGCGCGTTTAAGAAAAAGTCCGGCGCGGAGAAACATATTTTGAAAAACATTGCGAAAATTCGGCAGACGATAAGGCGGAAGTTCCATCACGAACGGCGGTGTCGGCGATTTCAAAAGCGTTCGCTTTAGAATAAAAGCGACGATGACCGCTACCAAAATTCCAAGTGCATACATCGCCAACATCAAAACCGCGCCGAGCGAAATGAATCCAAAAACAGTCTGTCCGGCGAAAAATGCCGCGATCATCACGGTATAAACCGGAAGCCGCGCCGAGCAACTCATAAACGGCGCGATCATTATAGTTGCAAGTCGGTCTTTCGGATTTTCGATGGTGCGCGTCGCCATAATTCCCGGAATCGCGCACGCGAAACTCGATAAAAGCGGCAGAAACGCTTTGCCGTGAAGTCCGACTCGACTCATTAATTTATCGAGCAGGAACGCCGCTCGCGCCATATATCCGGTGTCTTCCAAAATAGAAAGAAACAAAAAAAGCAGCAAAATCTGCGGCAAAAAAACGACCACGCCGCCGACTCCGGCAATTATTCCATCAACCAGCAAATCAGTTAAAATTCCTTCAGGCAATTCCAAACGCACAAAATTGCCCAACGCGCCGAAACCTTTGTCGAGAAGGTCCATCGGCAGATTCGCCCACGAAAAAATTGTTTGAAAAACCAACAGCAGAATTCCGATTAAAATTATAAGCCCGAAAAATTTGTGAGTTAAAACACCGTCAATTTTTTCGGAAATACTTCGTTCCAAAGTATTTTTCGGCTTGACGGCTTCCTGATAAACGTCGGAGATGAAGTTATATCTTGCAAAGATTTTTTTGTTCGCCGCTTTGTCGTCCGAAAGACTCAAATGAATATCTTCTTCACTCGTGTTGTCGGCAAAATCCGCGTCGGACAGCCAAACAAAATTCGGCGTTGCTTCGGTTGTCGCCGATTGTAAAACTTTTTCCGCCAATTCATTAATTCCCTGCTTTTGTGTGGCTTTGACACCGACAACCGGAATTTTCAGGAGTTCGGATAACTTTTTCGTGTCAATTTCAAGGCTTTGCTTTTCAGCAGTATCAACCATCGTCAGAGCAATGACGACGGGAATTTTGAATTCTAAAAGCTGCGTAACGAGATAGAGATTTCTTTCGAGATTAGTAGCGTCAACGACGGCGACGAGCGCGTCAGGCTTTGGCAAATCGTCAACCTTTCCGAGCAAAACGTCGCGGGCGATTTGTTCGTCTAGTGAAGTAGCATCAAGGCTGTAAAGTCCGGGCAAATCAATTAAACGCGCCGCATTTTTATCGCCGTTTAACCGCCAAAAACCTTCTTTGCGTTCAACCGTTACGCCCGAATAATTGGCAACCTTCTGCCGCATTCCGGTCAAAGCGTTAAAAAGCGTTGTCTTTCCCGCGTTCGGATTTCCCGCCAGCGCAATTGTAAGTTGTCCTTTGTCCTTTGTCCTTTGTCCTTTGATTGAATCAACAACCGCCGTTTCAGAACTTGGAACTTTGAACTTTGAACTTTGAATTTTAGATTTCATTAACTTCTATTGCGTCGGCTTCGTTTTTCCGCATTGCCAGATGATAACCGCGCACGCGGATTTCCAACGGGTCGCCGAACGGCGCGGATTTTATTACTCTTACAGAAACACCCGGCACCACACCCATTTCCATTAAACGCTTACTTATCGCGTTATTTCCTTTAACCGCGACGACTTTTGCAGTCGCGCCGATTGGCAGATTTGTCAGATTCATTTTCCTTGCACCGTCAATTTTATTAAATTAAAAAGATTGTAAGCTAATTGAAATCAATTTTCAATTTCAATAAAAAGTTTTTGTATTTTTCTTCAAAAATTTCAAGTAATAATTGATTTATTTGGGCGGAATTTGCTTTTCGGCAACAAGATCGGCTTGATAACTGCCGAGCGCAAACCGTAGCGGGACGCGCTTTTCGTCAAGACTGAGCCATAAACGCAGATTTAGTATGTCAATTTGCGGGTTTCCGGTTGTAATCGAAATAAGCTGTGCCGGAATTTTTTCGCCTTTTAAGTTGATTATTTCGGCAGTCGAAGGTCTGAGAATAAAAACATTGGCTTCCGAATTCAAAAAGACGGCAACCCGCGTGTCGTTGACCGGATTGGTTAAATCCTTGCTTGGCTTTAGGTTAAACGCGCGAATTGCATATGCTAATGACAGAAGACTGTGCGTGCCGACCGGAACTTCCGGGTGAAGCTGTCCGTTAAATGTGGCAGTTCCGGCTTTTTGGTCAAACTGCACGGTTTGATTATAATTGCTGAACATATTGCTGAATTTCAAAGCAATCTGCTGCGGCGCAAGCGAATCGGGATTAACCTGTGCGGTAATGCTGTCGTTTAATTTCAAAATCTGCTGGTCGGGCTGTGTTTCGGTTACGAATGCCGTCAAAAGCAGACTATCGTTTACCGAAAATTGTTTGCGTTCTTTGGCTTGGAGCGTAACAATGCCGAGAAATTTTCCGTTGGTTGAAACCTGATAATCTAATGTTTCTCCTAATCTGAACGGCAATTCCGGCAAAAGCGGCGCATTTTCGATATAAGGTGTCGGCGTGGCAATCGGTTTCGGTGTCGCCAGCGGACGCGGCGTTTGAATCTGCGTTAGAGTCGGTTCAGGGACAGGTTCGGGTTCGACAACCTGAATGCTGGCAATTTCGGCGCGAAAATCTCCTTTGGCGGTTTTAAATCGAATCAAAACCGGCAGATGCGCTTCGTCAACACTGTAATTTATTCGTAAATCAGTAATGCCTTTGTCAGTGAAATACTGACTTTGGATGGAAGAAACATTTGTTACAAAATTTCCCGCATCCGTCTTAACTTTTTCAGTTCCCGTGTTTGTTAAACCGACGCTGAAATTTCTGTCATCTTCCTGAAATATGAAATTTCCGACTCCGCCCGTGTTTCGGGATTGGTAAATCAATGTTAATAAATCATAGTTGAAAGTTGGCGCGACCAAGTAATTATAAATCGTTTCCTGCGGCATAATACCCGCGTTGGAAACCTTTTTGACATAAAGCGGCAAACCGTTTTCGGCGGAAGCGTACGTCATTCGCGCTTCGTCCAAAAGATAAAAAGCCGCGCTGACAAAATCAGTAGTTTTAATTTTGGAACGCAGTTCAACCGCGTCTTTGTCGCCTAATTTACCGCGCGAAACGACATATATTTCTGCATAAGCCGCGTTATTGTATTTTTCAAACGATATATTATAAGTCAGGCGTTCACCGATGCGAAAAGGCGTTGTCGAAAGCGTTTGGGCTTTGATTTGATTTTGCGCCGACGCATTTCGCAGAATTATAAAAGCCGATAGTGAAAGAAATAAAGCACAAATTAACGGCAAAACGAAGCGAAAAAACGCAGGTTTATCTTTGAGGCTTTGAGTTTGAAAATTTGATTTACTCATCAATTAATTAAATGTCTATGCGGTTTCGATTTCTCGTAAAATTTCACGAACCGCCGCAATTTTATTTTCGCTCTGCGTAATCGGGCGACCGATCACCAAATAATCCGAACCTGCCGAAACCGCTTCGCCCGGAGTCATTACACGCTTTTGGTCGTCTTTAGTTGCAAATTGGTTTTTGGTTTTTGGTTCTTGGTTTTTGGTTTTCTGATTTCTGATTCCCGGCGTAACGATCAAGAAATCTTTCTTCTCGATTGCTTTTCTGATCGCTTTGATTTCGTTCGGCGAAGCGACCACGCCGTCCAAATTACATTTTGCCGTAAGTTGCGCCAAATTTACAACCTGCGCGTTAATTTCCGTTTCGATTCCGACCTCGCGCAAAGTTTCCTGATCGGAACTCGTCAAAACGGTTACGCCGATAATTTTCGGTTGTTTCAAGTTTTCTTTATCGCAAATCCCGCGCACACTTTCAACCGTTTTCCGCATCATTTCGCCGCCGCCGAGCGCGTGGATATTAAACATCCAAACGCCGAGCCGCGCGACTTCGACTGCCGCTTTCGCCACCGTATTCGGAATGTCGTGAAATTTAACATCGAGAAAAATTTTGTTTCCGTCGGCGACAACTTCACGAACAAAAGATGCGCCGACAGCAGTAAAAAGTTGCAGTCCAATCTTGAACGCGCCGACTTCCCCGCGCAATTCCGCGATAATCTCACGCGCTTCGGCGGCGGTTTCAACGTCGAGCGCGACGATGATTTTTTCTTTATTCACAATTACTTTTTATTCGATGGATTTAAAGATTTGTTCGCGGAAAAATTTGTTTAGCCGCAAAGAACCTTTTGACAAAAGATGATTTATTTCTCCGTTAAAATGCAAAAAAGGTAAAGCCGTTTCAAAATCGGACTGCGCTTTTCCCTTCAAAAATTCCAGACATTGCGCTCCCGCTTCCTTTGATTCAAATGCCGCTTGGCGTGTGTTTTTTGCGCTTTCTTCGTTGTCGAAAATTTTATAAATCAAACTTTGCATAAACCACGCATCAGCATATTTGATGTCGGAAAAAGTCGCTTTTTGCAAATGCTGTAACGCAAATTTATGGTTTTGCAGTTGAAAATAAACACAGCCGATTAAATATTGAATTTCGGGAATTTCTTTGTTTCTCAAACACTGCTTAAACGCGGCGAGCGATTCCGTCCAATTTTCTTCAAATGCCGCCAACATTCCCCAAATATAGTTAATGCACAAACTTTTTTCGGGAATATTTACCAAAACACTCAACAATCTTCGCGCCTTTTCGGTTTCGGCTTCGTCGGCATAAATTGTGCCGAGCAGAAGCAGTACTTTTTCATTTTGCGGCGCAAATTCAAAGGCTTTTTCGAGAATTTTCCGCGCCCCGTCAAATTTGTCGGTGCGAAAAAGATTTTCAGCGATAAAAATTAGCAGCGGAACATTTTTCGGTGAAATCAGCGCGGCGCGTTCGAGCGTTAAAAATGCCTGCTTTTCCTCGTTTTTTTCCAGTAATTTAACGCTTTCCTTAAACAAATGCGTTAAAAGTTCGGTTTGTTTATCACCGTGATTGGCGAGAATTTCAGCTAAAATTTGCTCGTGTTTATTTTCCGCTTTGATTTTTCCTTTTTTCCCGTCAAAAATTTCGAGCGTATTTTTACTCAAAAGGTCGGACAAATCAGGATTTATTTTCTCAATCGTTTCAAAAAAAGATTGCAGAAGCGTGTGGTCTTTTTGAAACGCTCTGGCTTCGCGGCTGATAAATTCATAAGCCATCGCCAATTGTTCGGTAACTTGCGCGAGGCGAAGTTCGAGCAGTGAAACTCTTTCGAGAAGATGATCTTCGTAAAAAGAAGGAACAATTCCGTCGTCGTGCCGAATGGCAGGCGGAAAAACAACCAACATCAGCCGCGTTCCGCACCTGCGGCAATTAGATTCACCGACTTCATTGGCGGCGCGGCATTTCTGACAATAATGCGAAATTTTTTCCAAAACTTAATTCCAAATTACGATTTGCGAACCGATCAATCCAAATCCAGCGGATTTTTAAACGGCGTGTTCGGTTCACCTTGAGCGCGTTTTTTCGCTTCCTGAAATTTTTCTTCCAAAAGCCGTTCACGATCTTTTACCGAAGACATTTCCTGAGCGAAAAGTTGGTCGCGCAATTCCTTTTGTTTGCCGAGTTCGTTTTTCAAATCGTCAAATGAACCGTGCGCTTTTTTCTTTTCTTCGTGCGCCAAAATCGCGCCGGTGTTCGCGTCAATCGTCAAATTCGCTTCACAGCACGGACAAATTATATTGAACTTTTCCATAGCATTTTGAATTATAACTTAACCGAAAAAGATTTGTGAATAAAATTTGTTGTTCATTTCGGCAACTTTTATTTGGATGGTACGACACCGACGGCATTTAAAATATCGTTCGCTGAAACATTAAAAATATCGTCTATTTTTTCCTTCGGCAAATCGTAGGTTTTCCCGTTTTTAAGATAAACCGTAACCGTCGGATTCTTCAAATCAGTATAAACACGCTCGACTTTTATCAACATTGGATTATCTTTAAAAGTGCGCGTTTCGATTGGCGCACCCTGTTTATTCATTGAGGTTGAAATCACCGAATTATCCGGCGCGGTTGTCAAAATCGTTGCGGCGTGCGGATCAATCGGCGCGGAGCTGGTATTTTTTCCTCTCGAATTTTTCCCCGTCGGACTGCCGGATAGTTCGGAACCATCTGAATTTGCAGCAGGCGAGGCGTTGTTGGTGTTCATAAATTCTTCCAGCGTCATCGAATCATTATTCGCGTTCGATTTTTCGGCGACGGAATTATCGGAGGAATTTGTATTTATCGTATCGGTATTTTTAACCGGCGCAGAAGTACAGCCGCCTAAGAAAACCAAAAAAATTGTCAAACCTAAAAAAATTCTCATTAAAAACCTCTTAATTTGTCGTTCAGATTGGCTTTTACGTTTTGCCATTCCGAATCAATAATACTGAAATAAACCGTATCACGAAACCGTCCCGCATCGGTAATCACGTGCTGACGTAAAATACCTTCTTCCTTCGCGCCTAGTCTTAGAGTCTGTTTAAATTTAGAAGGTGAAAATTGAAAATCGGGCAACGGGTTCGCTAAACTTGGTTTTAGACTAATAAAATTCAAGGAGTTAGCGAACAAATGAGTTATGAAACAAATTTAACCGATGCCCGTTGGGAAA
>JBBSIE010000038.1:0-33365 GCA_038232235.1 Pyrinomonadales bacterium
GAAGAATGCGAATATTAAAGGTTACGTTGCGAAAAAACAGATTACATATCCGATTTTGGTCGGCGGCACGAACGCCATTGAAAATATTTATGCGTCGGATGAACTGAGCGTTCCGCTAACGATTTTGATTGATGAAAACGGAATTGTTAAAAATTTATTTCCCGGCTGGTCAAAGGAAACACAGCGAAAATTCGCCGCGTTCGCCGGTGAAACGCAAGCCGCAGGAAAAACTTTAGAAAAATCTGTTGATAAAATTAAATAACATTTTCCCGGTTACGTTTCCGGTCACAGCGCGGTCAGCGCGGCGGGCACGAAAATTCTCGGACTTTTCACGAAAAGCGATTTTTTCGGCGGAACTGCCGAACGACATCCCGGAGAATTGACCGAAGCGAGAATTTCCTGCCAATTAAAGCAAAGCATTGACGGAAAACCCGGCGCAAAAGTCGAAGGCGACGGAGTTGTCATACTGAAAATGCCGACATTTACGACGGCGGAAATGGCTGGACTGTCGCGCGTGATGGGCGGTTATCACATTCAAGCCGACAATATCGCAGGTTTGTAATTGGGGCGCAAAGTTTCCGATCATATTTTCCCGAAAATCGAGAGTTATTTTAACGGCACGTCGGGAAAATCGAACGATACGAAAATGACGGTGGCGCGATAAATTGTTGAGTTTTGAAAGAAGGTATTTAGCCGCAGATTTACACAGATAAACGCAGATATTGTTTAAGATTCTCGTCTTTACTTATCTTGTGTTCATCTGTGTAAATCTGTGGTTAAAATTCTTTTGTGAGACAATTGTTAAGAAAATTTTAATGAGCAAACGGGAAAACAAAAAGCGAAAAATCGCCGTCGTTACGACCTCACGGGCAGATTACGGGCATCTTTACTGGACGCTCAAAGAACTTGAAAATCGTCCCGAAATTGACTTAAAACTCATCGCGCTCGGCGCGCATTTTTCGCCCGCGTTCGGAAACACTTACGCAGAAATCGAAGCCGATAATTTTACTATTGACGAGCGCGTCGAATGTCTGCTCAGTTCCGATTCGGATGTCGGAATGGCGAAAACAATCGGCGTGGCGACGCTCGGTTTGGCGGACGTTTTAGGAAAAATGCGCCCCGATATTCTGCTTTTAATCGCCGACCGTTACGAAATGCTCGCGCCGGCTTCGGTCGCGCTCGCGCTGCGAATTCCGATTGCCCACATCGAAGGCGGTGATGTCAGCGAAGGCGCGATTGACGATGCCGTCAGAAACGCGCTGACGAAAATGAGTCATCTGCATTTCACGACCAACGAAAATTCCAGAAAAAGAGTTGTCGCAATGGGCGAAGAAAATTGGCGTGTCCATTGTGTCGGCTCGCCGTCGCTCGACAATCTGCGCCGCCGCGAACTTTTTTCGCGGGAAGATTTGGAAAACGATTTGCAGTTGACATTTGACGGCAAAACCGTCGTCGTCGCCTATCATCCGGTGACGATCCGGCGCAATACGATTGCCGAAGCCGACGCGGTTTTTAATGCGCTTGAAAAAGTTTCACAGCAGATAATTTTCTGCTATCCGAATTCCGATGCCGGAAGTCATCAGCTAATCGAGCGCGCAAAAGAGTTTTGCGAAAATCGCCTCAACGCGCATCTTTTCGTTAATCTAAATCATTTGAAATACTGGAGTTTGCTCAAATATTCCGATTTGCTTGTGGGAAATTCGAGCAGCGGAATTATGGAAACGGCTTCGCTCGAATTGCCGACCGTCAATATTGGAATGCGGCAGAAAGGACGCGAAAAACCGCGAAATATAATTGATGCTGCGCCGGAAACGGACGCGATTTGGCAGGCGATTGAAAAAGGTTTGAGCGCGGATTTTCGGAAATCTCTGGCGGGAATGACGAATCCTTACGGCGACGGACACGCGTCGGAACGCATCGCGGAAATTTTGGCTGAAGTGGAATTGGGCGAAAAACTTTTGATCAAATGCGCCGTTTGAAACGATTAGAAACAAATGAAAATTCCACTTTCCGCACCTGATATTACTGAAAAAGAAATCGCCGCCGTGACGGAAGTTTTGCGGTCGCCGCGTCTTAGTTTGGGACCGAAACTCGAGGAATTCGAGCGCGATTTTGCTGAATATATCGGCGCAAAACACGCCGTTGCGGTCAACTCCGGCACGAGCGGTCTGCATCTTTGCGTGCGTGCTTTGAATTTGAAAGACGGCGACGAAATCATCACCACGCCGTTTAGTTTTATCGCTTCCGCCAATGTTTTGTTGTATGAAAACTGCGTTCCGGTTTTTGTTGATATTGACCGGGAAACATTGAATATTGACGCGGGAAAAATCAAAGCCGCAATCACCGAAAAAACCAAAGCGATAATGGTCGTTCACGTTTTCGGTCGCCCGTCGCCGATGCGCGAAATCCGCGGAATCGCCGATAAATACGATTTGAAAATCATCGAAGACGCGTGCGAAGCCGTCGGCGCGGAATATGAAAATCTGCGCGTCGGAAACTTGGGCGATTGCGGAGTTTTCGCGTTTTATCCGAACAAACAAATCACGACCGGCGAAGGCGGAATGGTCATTACCGATGACGAGCAAATCGCCCAAAAGTGTCGAATATTGCGAAATCAGGGGCGCGATCCCGAACTCGATTGGTTCGATCACGCCGCGCTCGGTTTCAACTATCGCTTGTCCGACATCAATTGCGCGCTCGGCATCGAACAATTGAAAAGAATTGACGAAATTTTGGATAAGAGAGAAACCGTCGCCCGAAAATATCACGAACGATTAAAGCAGAATCCGCATCTGATTACACTTGACATCGAATTTCCGAATGGGCGAATCAGTTGGTTTGTTTATGTGATTCGGCTGAACGAAAATTTTACGAAAGATCAGCGCGATTTTGTTGTCAACGAAATGCAGAAAAGCGGAATCGGCTGCGGACGTTATTTCGCACCGATTCATTTGCAGCCGCTTTATGTTGAAAAATTCGGTTACAAAACGGGCGATTTTCCGATGGCAGAAAGTGCCGCCGAACGAGTTATCGCGCTTCCTTTTTTCAATAAAATTTCCGACGCGCAGATTGATGAAGTTTGTGAGATGTTGGAAAAATTGATAGAACATATTTTGGAAAGTTGACGAGGAGAAGAAGTTTAGCCACAGATTTTCACAGATGAACACGAGATAAATATAAGATAAGAAATTAAAAATGAATTCATCTTTTTCTTATCTGAGTTAATCTGTGCAAATCTGTGGCTAAATTTCTAATTTCGATTTTAATGTTTTCATCAACAAAATTGTTATTATAAATTTATGAAATTTAATGTCCGACTTTCCGTTTTCGCCGTGATAATGTTTGCTGTTTTGACGGCGGCATCAATTAATTTTTTCAATGTTTCGGCGCAAACCGACAAGGAAATTTCTTCGGCGAACCGCGAAAATGCTTATCGCGCAAACAATATCGGCGTGGCGTATTTGGAGCAGTTCGATTACGCGAAAGCAGCGGAATCTTTTCGGCAGGCGTTGAAAATTGACCCGAAACTGAAACTTGCGAACGTCAATCTGGCAATCGCGCTGTTTAACCAACAAGATATGGACGCGGCACTACAAGCCGCGAAAAATGCCGCTGAAATCGCGCCTGAATATCCGCAAACGTCGTATATTCTCGGACTGATCGCCAGAAATCAGAATCGCGCTGAAGATGCCGTTGCGTCTTTTGAGAAGGTTTTGAAAATTGATCCGAACGATGTCGGCGCGAACGTTAATCTCGGACAAATTTACATTCAACAGCGAAATTACGCGGAAGCAGAGACGTTTTTTCGCAAAGCCGTCGCCGCCGAACCTTATAATTCGACGGCGATTTATAATCTGGCGACCGTGCTTTTACGCAGTGATGCCCGCGATGAAGGAAAGCAGTTAATGACGCGCTTTCAGGATTTGAGACAAAGCGGCGCGGCGACGAGCATCGGGCAAAATTATCTCGAACAGGGACGTTACGCCGAAGCCGTCGCTTCGACCGGCGCGGAAAGCGGACTCGTTGACAAAACCGCGCCGCCGGTTATTTTTCAAAATGTTGATGTCAATCTGCCTTCCGCCGATGTTAATTCTAAAAATAATTCCGCCGAAATTCCCGCGCAAGCCGCCGCTTTGTTTGATTACGACAACAACGGAGATTTGGATTTGGTGAAAATTGACGGCGAACCCGCGCAGATTCATCTTTATAAAAACGGGAAAAATAAATATCTGGATGTAACAAAAACCGCCGGAGATTTGAGCAAACCGCTGAATTTGCGCGGTTACGGCGTGGTCGCGGGCGATTTTGACAACGACACTTTCCCCGATCTGCTCGTTTTCGGCAAAGGACAAACGACGCTTTTTCGCAATGACGGGAAAGGCGGTTTTGAAAACGTCACGGCGAAAGCGAAAATTCCCGCGTCTTCGATTATTTCGATTTCGGGCGCGTTTTTAGATGCCGATCACGACGGCGATCTCGACATTTTTCTCGGCGGTTACGCGGACGAAAAGCAGAATTCCGCCGCCAACCGACTTTTGCGAAACAACGGCGACGGAACTTTCACAGATATTTCCGAACAGGCAAAAATCAATGTGCCGAGCCGCGCCGTCGCCGTTGTGCCGACCGATTACGACAATCGGCGCGATATTGATTTGCTGGTTTTGAATCGCGGCGGCAAACCGAATCTGTTCCGCAATCTGCGCGACGGTTCGTTCAAAGATGTCGCGGCGGAAGTCGGCTTAAACCAAAGCGACGACTGGATTTCGGCGGCGGCGGGCGATTTTAACAAAGACACTTACACCGATTTCTTTTTCGGCAGAGGAAATGGACGCGGCGTGTTCGCCATCTCCGACGGACGCGGGCAATTTACCTTAAAAGACGCGCCCGAAGGCACGGAAAACGCCGCGTCCGCACAGTTTCTCGATTACGATAACGACGGTCTGCTCGATTTAATCGTCAACACCGATCAAGGTTTCGCCGTCGCGCGAAATCTCGGCGACGGCTGGGCGAAAGCCGTCTCATCGGCGTTCAAAATAAAACCGGACGCGGAAAATGCGTTGATAAATTCGCGGCAGATTTTGTCGGGCGACGTTGACCTCGACGGCGATGTTGATTTGCTGGCGTTCGCCAAAAACGGCGCGTTAAAATTTATCCAAAACGTCGGCGGCGACGCGAATAATTCGGAAAGCGTGCGTTTGAAAGGGCGCGTCAGCAACCGCACGGGAATCGGCGCGAAAGTTGATATGCGGGCGGGAAGTCTGGCGCAGAAACTCGAAACTTACGCGGCGAGTCCGATGCCCGCGCCGTCGGAAGTGATTTTTGGTCTGGGCAAACGCGAAAAATCCGATGCCGTGCGCGTCATCTGGACTTCGGGCGTGGTGCAGTCGGAAATTAAGTCCGCCGCCGAAGCCAAGCAAACCGCGAAGAATTTTGAGGTCATCAATATCGAAGAACTCAACCGCAAACCGTCGTCGTGTCCGTATCTTTACACCTGGAACGGCGAAAAATTCGAGTTTATCACCGATTTTCTCGGCGGCGGCGAAATGGGAAATTGGCAGGGCAAGGGCGTTTACGATTCGCCCGATTCCGACGAATTCGTTCGAATCACATCCGATCAGTTAAAGCCGAAAAATGGGAAATACGAAATTCGCGTGACTAACGAACTCGAAGAAGTTTTGTTTTTGGATAACCTGAAACTCGTCGCCGTCGAACACGACGCGAACTCGGAAGTCTTTCCGAATGAAGGTTTAGGAATTCCGACCGCCGGACAAAAGATTTTATATCAAACGAAAAACGCGCGCGCACCGCTTTCCGCCGTTGATACGAACGGGAAAAATATTCTGCCGAAAATCGCCAAACTCGACCACGTTTTTTACGATAATTTTCAATCTCTGAACATTCGCGGTTATGCCGAAAATCATAGTTTGACATTGAATCTGGATTCTAAAAAAGGTTTCAAAGGCAGAACGCTTTTGTTATTGACGGGTTGGACGGATTACGCTTTTTCGTCGGATAATGTCGCCGCGTCGCAAAGCGGAAAATCGCAGTTCTTGCCGTATTTGCAGGTCAAAAATAAACGCGGCGAATGGCAAACCGTGATTGACAGCATCGGAATTTCCATCGGGCGACCGCAGACTTTGGTGGTGGATTTAACCGGAAAATTTCTCACCGATTCGCGCGAAGTCCGCATCGTGACGAACTTTAAAACTTACTGGGATGCAATCGCGGTGGACACGAGCGGGCAAAATTCCGATTTGAAAACCACCGAATTAAAACCGGCACAGGCGGATTTGCGCGAGCGCGGATATTCGGCGGAATCAAAAGTCAATGAAATGATCGCGCCGGATTATACGAAAGTTTCAAACGACGGACGCTGGAAATATTTCGCCGGAAAATTCACCAAAACGGGCGATGTCAAGCCTTTGCTCAATGAAATTGACGACGTTTTCGTGATTTCAAAAACGGGCGATGAACTCGTTTTGAGTTTCGACGCTTTACTGAATTTGCCGAAAAACAAAAAATACACATTTCTGCTTTACGCCGACGGTTACAGCAAGGAAATGGACATAAATTCCGGTTCGCCTGACGCGGTTTTTCCGATGCCGTTCAAAGCGATGACGAAATATCCTTACGGCGCGGATGAGCAATTTCCGATGACCGAAGAAAAACGCCGGATTTATGACGAATATACGACGCGCACAGTTAAAGGCTTTTTGCCAAATATCGAAACGGCTTTATTGAAATAAATAATCGGACAAAGTAAATCTAAAAGAAATTTTAGCCATAGATGGACACAGATTAACTCAGATAAAGCAAGATAAAGTTGAATTACACAAAATTAAAAAATAAACATCTTGTACCATCCCTTAAAAATTCGTTTTTACCTGTGTTCACCTGTGGCTAAACTCTTCGCCATCAAATTTTTATGCAACACATCAGATATTCCGCCGCCGCGTGTCAGACCGATTTGCCGAATCCGGTGAAGCGCAACGAAATGCGAAAAAATACGGACAGAATTCTTTCGATGATTGATTCGGCGGTCGCGGGAAGTGCGCCGTTTTTGCCGGTCAAACTCATCGTTTTCGCCGAATTTTCGCATTGTGCGCCGCTTTTTGCGACCGCCGCAGAATTAACCGAAAAACTCGCCGTCGAAATTCCGAACGAACACACTGAACGGCTTGTCGAAAAGGCGAAGGAATATAATATTTATATTCAAAGCGGCTCGATGCTCGAATTGGATAAAAAATACAAAAATGCGCTTTTTAACACGACTTGTCTGATCGCGCCGGAAGGGGTTTTGTATAAGTATCGCAAGGTGAATACGTGGATTCCGTATGAAGTTCACACTAGCCCGCACGACATCGAAGGTTATGAAGAAGAACTTTTTCCCGTCGCCGATACGCCGATTGGAAAGTTGGGAACGGCGATTTGTTATGATTGGTTGTTTCCCGAAGTTTTGCGCCAACTCGCGGCGAACGGCGCGGAAGTTTTGATCAGAGTTTCGGCTTATATGGATCCGTGGAACGGAGTCGCGCCGATGGATTGGTGGACGATTATAAATCGTGCGCGGGCGATTGAAAATACGGCGTTTGTCGTTGCATCAAATCAAGCCGCGAGTTTGAAAAATTATCCGCCTTATTCGTGGTCGGGCGGCAGTCAGATTGTTGATTTTGAAGGCAGATTGCTCGCCGACGCTTCGCCGGGCGCGGGCGAACGAATCGTCGTTGCGCCGGTTGATATTTCGGCTTTGCGCCACGAACGCGAAATCCGGCGCGGACATTCTTTTCTCGCGCATCTGCGGACTGAGGCTTATCCGGTTTATCAAAAACATTTTTACCCGCCGAATTTGGGCGAAAATGAAATACAATCGTTGGTTTATGAGAAAAATGTCGGGTCGATTGATGAGGTTAAAAGAAGAATTAGGATGAAAAATGATTAAAATACAAATTTATTTAAAGATAATCTATTTGAGCCTCTTTCGATATTATTTTTGAGAATCGTTTTTTGATAATTCTTTCGCCTTTTCTTTTATTTGTAAATAATATTTTAATTGCAGATGATTAGTCAAATAATAAAATGAAAATCGGCATTTTAATTTCAGGACGCGGCTCTAATATGTCGGCAATTGTCGAAGCCGTTCAAAGCGGTTTGATTCCCGATTCCGAAGTTGCGATTGTCATAAGCGACAGAGCAAACGCGCGGGGTTTGGAAAAGGCTGAAAGGCGAAATATTGAAACTCTCGTTATCGAAAAAAACGGACGTAATCGTGCCGAACACGATGCAGAAATTATCGCCGAACTTCAAAAGCGAAATGTTGAATTAATTTGCCTCGCCGGTTATATGCGGCTGTTGTCAAAAGAATTTATTCGCGTTTTTCCGAATAAAATTGTTAATATTCATCCGAGTTTGCTGCCGAGCTTTAAAGGTTTGGACGCGCAGAAGCAGGCGGTTGATTACGGCGTAAAAGTTTCCGGCTGCACGGTTCATTTGGTTGACGAAGACCTCGATCACGGTGCGATAATCGCGCAAAAGGTCGTTGAAGTGAAAGACGACGATACGCCCGAAACTTTGTCGGCGAGAATTTTGGAACACGAACACGCGCTTTATATTCAATCTGTTACAGGAATTGTTGAAGGGAAGTTTCAAATCAGCGGAAGAAAAGTTGTCACAAAATGAAACTAAAAATATCGCTCGAACAAGATTTACATTGCCTTGATTGCGAAGTATTTCAATGATAAATCTTATTGTGTTTTGACAGAATAAGATTTCACACATAAAATATAAGTTTTCACTTTGAGTGAGAGGATGGATAATTATGCCAAAGAGAACATTTCAACCAAACAACCGCCGACGGGCGAAGAAACACGGATTTCGCGCGAGAATGGCGACCAAAAACGGACGCAACGTAATCAAACGCCGTCGGGCGAAAGGACGCAAGCGATTAACGGTTCATCATTATTAGGTTTTTGCTTTCCGAAATCAGCGCGTCTGCGAAAACCGGGCGAATTTCGCCGCGTTTACGCGGGAGGAAAGCGTTTTGAAGGTCGTTTGATGACGGTTTTTATTATGCCGTCGAGCAGTGAACTTCATCGGCTCGGCGTTACGGCTTCTAAAAAAGCCGTCGGTAATGCCGTTCAAAGAAATCGGGCGAAACGTCTGCTTCGTGAAGCATTTCGTTTAAGCAAAGCTGAATTGAACGAATTGGAAACAAAATTTGACTGGGTTTTGAACGCCCGTCGTCATTTGCTTCGCGTCAAAATTGAACAGCCCTTAAATGAATTTCGGCAAATAATCGAAAAAGTAAAAATTTTTGAACGAACATTAAAGCAAGGCGAAGAAAGCGTCGAAGCAAAAGCAAAATGAAGTTTTTAGTATTAGATTTTTTGCGGCTTTACCAGACGTGGATTTCGCCTTTTTTACCGCCTTCGTGCCGGTTTAAGCCGACTTGTTCCACATATATGATGCAAGCCGTCAAAAAATACGGCGCACTTCGCGGAACTTGGAAGGGGACAAAACGTATCTTACGCTGCCAGCCTTTCTGCAAAGGCGGACACGATCCTTTACAGTGAATATTTAACATTTATCATTTATCATTCGACAATTCCGATAAATGTTAAATGTTAAGTGTTAAGTGATAAATAATGAGCGATAATAAACAAAACACGCAGCTTCGATTTTTTTTAGCTGTAACGCTTTCGATGGCATTCTTTTTCGGCTGGCAGTATTTTTTTGCGCCGAAAAAACCTGTAACCGATGATGCTTATACGGCGCAAACTGTCGCAACGGCGACACCGGCGGGCGAAACACAGCCCGCGCAACCTCAACAAGTACAGCCGCAGCAAACAATTGCGGAAACGCCCGACGCAACACTGTCCAAAGAAATCACAGTAAAAACGCCGCGTTATCAAGTAAAATTAGATTCAAAAGGCGCAGTGGCGACGAGTTGGATTTTGCTGAAAAATGTTTCCGAGCGAAATCCTGACGGAAAACCTCTTTACGCCGACGGCTCAAATAAGGAAAACGAAAAACCGCTTGAACTTATTCCGCAGGAAGCATTAAATCACAATCCGCGTCTGCTTCCGTTCAGGCTTTCCACCGGCGACGCGAATCTCGACGCATATCTGAATCAGCGAAATTATCAAGTTTCCGTCAATCAAGACAATTTGGATATTGCCGAAGGACAAACGCAAAAAGTAGATTTTGTTTTGCGTGACGAAGCAAACGGCATCGAAGTTACAAAATCGTTTAACTTCAGCGCGGACAGTTATCTAACCGATTTACAGATTAAATTGACAAAAAACGGTGAGGTTGTGCCGAACACGAAACTTCTGATCGGCGCGAGTCTCGGCGATCAAGGAATCGCACATCATAATTATTATCACATTGAACCGGAGGCGGTTGTTTTCACGGGCGGCGCGGCGGAACGTCACCAAGGAGCATCGTTTAAGTTTGATGACAAAAACGAAGCCTCGCTTTCCGTCAAAGGCGATATTGACTGGGCTGGAACGGGCGACGCATATTTTGCGATGGCGGCGATTCCGTCGCAGCAAGTTAATGAAGTTGATCTTCACGCTGTAAAGTACGACGTTCAAACCGCGCCGTATTTTGACGGAATTATCAGTTGGGTGACGCGCAGCGAGAAAACTACCGAAACGCGCCATTTGATTACAGCGTATGTTCCGATTGCCGCTGATGGTTCGACGACGGAAATTTACACCGGAACGAAGGATTATTTTGCTCTTTCCGATTACAACAAAATTTTAACAAATGCGGTCGGAAGAACGATAGATATTGACGATTTGGTAAATTTCAGCAATTGGAGCTGGGTTCGTCCGATCACCAAACGCATTGCAATACCGATTGTCTATGCACTGAATTTTCTGAACAATTACACGCATAATTACGGCATCGCCATCATTATTTTTACACTTTTCTTTTATTCGCTGCTTTTCCCGATGCGCTGGTATCAGTCGAAATCCTTCAAAAAGTCGGCGGCTAACGCGCCTAAAATGAAGGATTTGCAGGAACGATTAAAGGAGATGCAGAAAAAAGGCATTCCGGCTGACGATCCGCGAATGCGCGAATTGCAGATGGAACAGCTCAAGATGACGAAAGATGCGCTGCCGATTGGCGGTTGTCTTCCGATGGTTTTGCAGTTTCCGCTTTTAATTGCTCTTTACACTGCGGTTACGGTTTCAATCGGCTTTCGTCAGGCGACGTTTTTGTGGCTGCCGGATTTATCGGCGGGCGATCCGTATCATTTTCTCGAATTCATTTTCGCCGCCTCGATGATTCTTTCGATGAAGTTCACGCCGCAAGCCGTCGCTGTTTCGTCCGAACAACAGATGCAGCAGAAAATGATGACATATTTTATGCCGGTAATGATGCTCTGGATTATGTGGGGCGCACCTGCCGGACTGCTTCTTTATTGGCTGTGCGGTAATATCGTCAGCTTTTTACAGCAAATAGTTATCAATCGGGTAAATAAACCGACTGATCCGCCGACCACCGAAGTCGTCAGCAACGTGCCAAAAAACGCGAAAAATGTGAAGCCGAAACTTTCTACTTCGTAAATCGTAAATCGTAAATCGTAAATAGACGTTTGATATGTAATTTTGAGTATAAATTGCAGATTAATCAGAAAGCATTATTTCGGGCAATTCTTATTACGATTTACGATTCACGATTTACGAATAAAAATTATGAATGAAATTTGCCAGCAAGCCGAAGAATTTTTAACCGAAATCGTAACTGATTTGCGGTTTGAGTTAAGCGTTTCAGCCGAATGGACGGACGAAGGCTGTATTTTAAATTTAAGCGGTGAAGATGTTCATTATTTATTGAGCGAAAACGGCGAAATGCTCGATGCTTTTGAAACTTTACTGTTTCAGATTTACGGCAGAGAATTAGACCGCGAACATCGTTTTATTTGTGATGCCGACGGTTTTCGGCAAACGCGCAAAGCTGAACTGCAGGCAATGGCGCGTTTTGTCGCACAGCAGGTTCGCAAAAACGACCGCCCTTTCACCTTCGGCGTTTTGAATTCGACCGAACGCCGTGTCATTCATTTAACGTTGCAAAAGGAAGAAGATTTGCTCACCGAATCAGTCGGACAAGGCAGAGATCGGCGGCTTCAGGTTAGATTAAAGTAAAATCAATTTACAGGGATAACAGGATGAACCGGATAACTCTATTGTTTCTAAAATTCTTATCCCTGTTTATCCTGTGATTCCTGTAAATATTTTATGAATACGATTATTGCCCTGGCAACGCCGACCGGACGCAGCGGAATCGGCGTGATTCGTCTGAGCGGCGCGGAGTCGCTGGAAATTACCGGAAAACTCGTCCGCGACGAAAAATTTTCGCCCGAACCGCGCTTCGCTTCGCTCAAAAAAATCTACGACCTCGAAACCGCCGAAATTCTCGACGAAACCGTCATCACTTATTTCAAAGCTCCTAATTCTTTCACCGGCGAAGATGTCATCGAGATCAGCGGTCACGGTTCGCCCGTCATTTTGCGCCAAATTATTGATATTTGCCTGAAATGCAACGCGCGAATGGCTGATGCGGGCGAGTTTTCACTGCGTGCGCTGGCAAACGGGCGAATGAACTTGAGCCAAGCCGAAGCGATTCGAGATTTAATTGACGCGCAAACCGTCGCGTCGGCGCGTCAATCAGTTCGCCAACTGCGCGGCGAACTTTCCAATGAACTACAGCCATTAAAAGATGATTTGCTCGACATCATCGTTGTTCTCGAATCCACGCTCGAATTTGTCGAAGACGATTTGCCCGATTTTCAGACGGAAATCATCAAAGGCAAACTCGAAAAAATCGCCGCGCGAACCGGCAGAATGGCGGCGACGTTTCAAGCCGGAAAACTGCTGCGTGAAGGCTTAAAAGTCGCCCTCGTCGGTCGTCCGAACGTCGGCAAATCAAGCCTTTTCAACGCTTTGCTCGGACAAGACCGCGCTATCGTCACCGAAATTGCCGGCACGACGCGCGACCAACTGCGCGAAAGTTTTACGATTAACAACATCCCGATTTCTTTAATTGACACGGCAGGCTTGCGCGAAACTTTCAATATGGTCGAAAGCATCGGCGTTGAACGCTCGCGCCGCGCGATGGCGGACGCTGATCTGGTCGTCGTTCTGCTCGACGGTTCGGAAAATCTCACTAATGAAGACGAAGAAATTTTAGAAACGACCAATGATTTCAATCGAATTATCGCCATTAACAAAAGTGATTTATCCACACGACTCGATTTAGAATCCAAAATTCGTAATCCAAAATCCATAATCGTCCCGGTTTCGGCGAAAACCGGCGAAAACCTCGACGAACTGCAAAAAGCGATCATCGAACCGTTTTCCGCACACGAAATTGACGCTGCCGGTTTCCTCATCACCGATGCGCGGCACAACGATTTACTGCTCCGCGCCAAATCCGAAATCGAAACTTCGCTCAAATTAATTGACGAAAAAATGAGCGAAGAAATCATCTTAATCGGCTTACACAACGCGCTTCGCTACCTTGGACAAATCACCGGCGAAACGACGACCGAAGATATGCTGACGCGCATTTTTTCCACTTTCTGTATCGGCAAGTGACTTCCGGAACGGATATTTATATCGTTCAGAAATTACTTGGACATAAAAATATTCAAACGACGCAAATTTAAGCCAAAATCATTGACGAGAAAAGCCGCGAAGCCGTGGATAAAATCAAATTGAAATGAACGCCGTTATGCAACACGGTTTGCGCAGTCGGGAAATGATTTTGCACGGCGGCTTTCATCAGCGCATCGGCATCGTCGGTCGCCGGTTTTTTCGGCGATTTGCCGGTTTTGTATTTGCGAATCACCGCCGTTTTTTCGCCGCCGCTTTCGATGATTTCGACGGCATCGAGCTGAACTTTGACCGTTCCGTTTTCCAGATTTACTTCGTAAGTCGGACACGCGATTTCGTTCGGTGAAATGCTCGCCGAATGTTCGAGTTTGCGGCACAAACGGCGGACGATTTCTTCGGCGCGGGCGCGATAGATCGGCTCGTAAGAGTGCGCGTCAATTTCCGCCGCCTGCCAGAATTCTTTTAATAGCCCTCTTGCGAAATTAAAAAGGTATTTGAAAAATTAAGACAAAGATGCCACAAATAAATCATTGGAGCAAATCTAATGAAATATAAAAAGGCGAAGAATTTAAGCGACAAAGATTTCAAGCGATTTTTTGGTGTGCGCCACGAAACTTTTCTTTTGATGTGTCAGGAAGTCAAAGAAGTTGAGAATCGGAAAACGAGTGGAAGACATTCTGATTTGTCATTACAAGACCAAGTATTGCTTACGCTTAGTTATTGGCGGGAATATCGAACGCGCGTTTCATTTAGGGCAGGATTATGAACTGCACGAGTCGAATGTGTCGAGAGTTATTCGACGGGTTGAAGATATTTTGATCAAGTGCGGAAAGTTTTCCTTGCCGGGCAAAAGGCGACTTTTGGAAGACGACGAATTCAGTTATACGATTGTTGATGTCACGGAAATGATGATCGAGAGACCAAAAAAAACAAAAGCGATATTATTCGGGAAAAAAGAAGCGGCACACTTTGAAATCACAGCTAATCATCTGTGAAGAAAGCGAGGAGATGATTGCCACATTTTTCGGGAAAGGCAAAATGCACGATGCCAAAATATATGAGAAGAGCAAAGTAAAATTGAGAAAAGAGATAGAGATCAAAGCTGACAGCGGTTATCAAGGATTGCAGAAGAAACACGGTAAAGTGTTGATACCAAAGAAGAAGAGCAAGTTAAAGAAATTGACGAAAGAGGAGAAAAAAGCGAATCGGGAGTTGGCGAGAGGGCGAATAAAAGTAGAAAATGTGATCCGCCGACTAAAGATATTTCGGATATTGGGAGAGCGGTATCGCGCATCGAAGAAAAAGACTCGGATTAGGGTTCAACTTGATTTCAGGAATCCACAACTACGAACTCAAAGCTAAAAAGCCTTGAATTTCGCAAGAGGTCTAATCTATCTGACTTTGAGAACCATCTTCTTTATGCGGAACTCGAAGAACTTCTTCCGAAAAGTTTTCTAATTCATAAACTTTTTCGTTAATTTCTTCGATAGTTCCCGAACCACCCAAAGCGATTAAAGAATTCAAAACAGGAATCATTAAGTTATCGTAAGATGGAATTTTCTCCGCATCTTTTCTTTTTCGCGCCATAAATTTAGTAAGCCTTCGTCAAATCAATTCCGGTATAATAATGTTTCAAGATCGCGTCGTATTTCACGCCCATTTTTGCCAAGCCGTACGCGCCGTATTGACACATTCCAACGCCGTGTCCCCAGCCGCGTCCGGTGAAATTGTAGCTCAAAACCCGTCCGTTTGAATCGTAGCGTTTGTTGAGTGCGAAAAGCTGTTCGTTTAAGCGGAGTGCCGAACGGATTTTGCCGCCGGTTAAGTGAAATGTGCCGTTTGTGCCGACGATTTCGAGGTCGGTGGCGCGGCGCGAAAAGCCTTGTTTGGCGATGCGAACGTCAATCAGCGAACCGATGCCGCGCACGTAGCGCGAGAGGCGCGATTGGACTGCCGACGGCGAAAGCGTTACGTTCCAAAGCGTGAATGGTGAATTGTTTTCAGCCGTCGCCGTCGTGGTTGTCGGTTCGATTTCCAGATAAATTACATTGCCGCTTGCGTCGGTTTGGAAATTGACGTTTTCGCCGCCGACGAGCGCAGTTTCTTTGACTTGATAAAGCGAAGTGCCGAATTCGCGGAACAGAAAAACGTCGGGGCGCACGACTAATTGACGGTTCGATTTGCCGTTTTTGACGATTAATTTACCGTCGGTCGTCGGCTGCGTTATGCCGCTTTGCAGATTCGGCATCCACTTCTTTTTTGTATAAATCTGCTCGATAAGATGCAGCATTTTAGCGCGTGAAAACGGTTTGTTCGGCTTTAATGTCAGATCGGGATAAATCGTAAAATATCCGTCGCGCAAAAGAATGGCGACATCGGCGCGGCGATTTGGCGGGATTTCCGCCGCGTCGTCAAACGAAATCTGATAATTTATGTCGGCTTCTGCAAGAAGCGTGTCGGCGTAATTTTCGCCGTAAATTATTGTTGACAAAATATGCGCGAGTTCCAGAGGTTTTGCCGAATCTTTGTTGACATTCGGAAAAGTTTTGCCGAATTTAGACGCGATTTGATTGAGCCAGTTTGATAATTCGCTCTGTGTCGGTTCATCTTCAAAAAAATCGTCGGTCAATTGCTGAGTCGAAAGTTGAAAACCGTTGACGGCGAGAAGCGACATCAAACGCACGAGTTCGAGATTTTTTTCGTCGCGCAATTTGGCGGGAATTCGCACGGTTTTTATCAAAAACGGCTCGAATTGTTTATGACCTTCCAAGGAGCATTCAACGCCGCGCAGATAAGGTTCGGCGGAATCGAAAACATTTTCCGAATTTTCCGTCCTGCCGCCGCAAGTTGAAGTATAATATGCAGTTATCGGTTTGCCTTTGTATGTCGCAACGATGCCGCGCGTTTCCAAAACGGCTTGCGTTCCCATTTTACTTTCCGAAGAATAACCGTTATAAACTTGTGAACGAACCGTCGGAAGCAGATCAAAACCTTGTTTTATAAAACCGTTGATATTGGCAACCGCATAAGTTCGCGCCGCGATTGCCTGCGCTTTTTGGGATTCGATCTGCGGCAGAGAAAGTTCGTTCGGCACGACTCCGAGCAGATAATCTTCCAATGAAACGGCATTAACAACCGTCAAACTGCCGCGTGAATTGACAAAAACTTCGATGCGTCCGCGATACGCTTTGCCATTGTAGCGAACTGGCGTTGTGCGCTCGTTGATTGAACCGAATGCAACGGATTTTAATGAAGTAAATTTGGCATTCGCGCTCGCACCGTTGACGATGACTTCGCGCAGATTCGCGCTTGCAATGTCCGGCGTTACCGGATTGCTTGAAACGATTGATTTTACTTTGTTTGGATCGGTGTTCGGGCGCGTCGGAATGATGCTGCGAACTTCCGATTTCGGATTTTTCGCCACTTGATTGGAAAGTTTAACGGCTTCGTCCGAAGGCTGTGTGATTTTTTCCGTAATCATTTCGGCGACAAAGCCTTTGTCGCTCAATTCCGCTTTGAAATCGTCGGCTTCTTCGGTCGTGTCAAAATTTCTGGAAACGACGACGCGCCACGTATTCGTTTTTGAATCTATCGTCGCGTAGGTATTTTCGCCCATCGTTCCGCGCACTTCTTTTGCCAAATCTGCGGCTTCCGCTTGAGTTTCGATGTTCGGAATTTCAAAATGATAAATCTCGATTTGAGGCGGACGATAAACCCGCGCCGAAACGCTGACGCGGTTTATTTCCAGAAAAATCTGCGGCTCGTCGGGGCTAACTGCCACAAGCGAAGAATCCGTCGTCGTGATCGAAACCGAACTTGCGTTGGTCGCCAAACCGATGCGAATAACAGGTTCGCGTTCGAGCCGGAAAATGGATGTTCCGTTGAAAATCTCGTAAAAATTTTCATAAGCGGAAGCATTTTGAACAAAGCCGAGCAAGATAAAAAACGTAAAAGAAAAAAACAATGGACGGTAAAACATATTTTTGTATAAATTCCGTTATATTTTGGAACTTCGCGTAAGAGAGATTTAGATTCTACACCGAATCGGATGCGGAAAGCCAATCTTTTTGCAGCTTGGCAATGGCAATCTCCTTGTGTTTGGCTTCGACCTCAATCCACGGCGCGAAGCGGAAGACTTCCGGCATCGTAAAAATCAAGTCGTTGTGGGCGCGGTCGCCGAATTTTTCGCGTCCGTTCGAAATGTGAACCATTTGCAGATCAGGATTTTGCCACGTTTCACGCGCCGCCCAAAATGCTTTTTCGACGGATTCGTCATTGTAATCTTCGAGTTTTTCGCGGCAGATATGATGATGCGCGTCAAAAACCATCGGCACTTTAGCGCGGCGGCAAATATCGAGAATTTCACTTGACGAATAAGCGTATTCGTCATTTTCCAGAACGATCCGCGAGCGAATCTCGTCCGGCAGTTTTCTGATGTTTTCGACCATTCGGTCGGCGCGACCGGATTTTCCGCCGTGAATCGTCATCGCCGCCCATTCCGAACGCGGCTGACCGAGCAAATCCATCGTTTTCGCGTGCATCTTTAGGATTTTTATACTGTTTTCGACAACATTCGGCGAATCCGAACTCAAAACGACAAATTGATCCGGGTGAAGCACGAGCCGCAGATTGTTTTCGAGTGCGCGGCTGCCGATTTCTGATAATTCACCGGCGAATTCTTCCAAGATGTTCGCGCCCGCTGCTTCGTCGGAAAACGGAAAAAGATTCGAGGTCATTCGATAAAGATTTATCTCATTTGAAAGACAAAAGCCGACGGCTTTTTCCAAACGCGCGCTATTTTCAGTGTAAATCGAGCGCAGTTTTTCCGTCTGCGCCGCCTCATCGAGCGAAAGAAGCGTTTTGCGTGTAACGGTTTTGTAGCGCACTTCGTCGGAATTTGTAATGCAAACCAAACCGAGATTGCTTTTAATACATTGAGATTTTGCTTTCATAATACAATTGCTGATTTAATTTTAAGTATAAAAAAAGAAAAAGCGCAAACCTGTGCGCTTTTTCTCTCTTGGTTAATCAGGTTGATTTTATTTTTCGGAATTTCCGACGTTAGCGTTTGAAGTTTCGGTTTTTGTCAAACCGCTCGAACCCGAAACGACCTTATATTCGATGCGGCGATTGGCAAAGCGACCTTCTTCGGTGCTGTTGTCGGCTTTCGGCACAGTGTCGCCGTAGCCTTTTGCCATCAGCATTGCATCGCTCACGCCGAGTTTGACCAGTTCGCTTTTAACGGATTCGGCACGCGCTTGCGAAAGTTTCATATTAGCTTCTGCGTTGCCTGTGTTGTCGGTGTGTCCGCCGATTTCGATGTTTGTATCGGCGGGCTGCGCCTTTAAAACTTCCGCCGCTTTTTGCAGAATCGGTTCGAATTCGGGTTTGATGTTCGATTTGCCCGAATCGAATTGGATAATTGAAACATTCAGCGCATCAACGACTTGCTGCGCGGTTTTGGCTTCATTCAGATTTTTCATCGCTTCTTCGTTTGCCTGTTTGGTCGCGCCTGATTCGCCCGCAATCGAAAGCGGTAGTTTCCAGCCGCTAAAGAGAGATTTGATTTGCTCAATCGCGGCGTTCGGCAAACCGCCGGCGACGGTTATCGCGTTTCCGACAAAACCGAGTTCGCCCGTTTTCCAATCCTTCAAATTCGGAAGCAGCTTACCAAAATTGTCCAACCAATTCACGCCGAAAGGCTTCGCGTTAGCATCAACTTTCAAACCGTCGAAATTAATATTTCCCGCGCCGTATTGCGCCGTCAAAGCGTCCATAATTTGTTTTCTCGTCGCTTCGTCCGGCACAACTCCCGAAACTGTATATTTACCGTTGTCGGCTTTGATACTAAAATTCGAATCAACCGTTTTTACGGCAGTGTTGACGTTCGTATTGGCTCTATTGACGTTGGCGTTGACATTTACATTCGTTACCGTCGTGGTCGGCGTTGACTTGCCGCAGAACATAAATCCGAGAACAACCATCAATCCAAGTAAAAGAAGCGGAATCAGCCATTTTAAAATGGAATTGCCGTCGCTGCCGTCCGTTGAATCTCCAACCTGATATATCGAATTGGAAACTCTGTCGCCAACAATTTTTGCGTTCGTGCCGACCGCATCAATGCCGTCGCCGACAACTATTCCGCCCGCGTCAACAGTTCCACCGGCGGCTGTGCCGATGCGGTCAACCGTATCGTTTGCCATTGCGCCCATCGTTCCGAACGCGCCCGCCGCCGCGCCGCCGATTCCGCCCAAGAATCCTCCGATTCTCGAAAGCAAATCGCTTTCCGTCGGCACAACGCCTTCCGGCGTAAGCGTGTCAACGATGTGCGGTGTCATCAAAGCCGTTGCCGAAGTCGTCGTCGCGTAGTCGAGTCCGACATTTTCGGAAATATCTTTGAGCGTTCGTTCGCCATAAACCGATTCAACCTGCTCATTTGAAATGGGCGTATTTGCACCACTGCCAATCCAGGATGCCGCCGTGTCACCCAAACCCGCTGTCTTGAAACGCTCTAAAAATCCGCTAAAACCGCCGTCGGCTTTATTGACCATCAGAGCCAGCAAAGTTGAAAGCAAACCGCCCGCTTTGTCGCCTAAATTTAGTTTTTTCTGTGCTTCGCTAATTATTGATTCAAACATAGAAATCTCCTTTTTAATGTTAATGCAAAATACACATTTCAAAACAAGCGTTAAAATGCCGTAAATTAAAAGACTTTTCCTTGTCGTTAAACAAACCTGCTTAATATTGAAAATAATCGGGCAAAGTTGTTGGTTTATAATGCTTTCCGCCATTGTTCACCAGCAATAACCATTTCGTCAAGTTTGGTTTGTAATTCCTGACGTTTATTCTCAATTTCTTTGTTATCCGCATTTTTTGCGACATAGATTGGCTGTGCAAAAAAGACTTTTGCCCGCGTAAAAGGTTTTGGAATCTGCAGTTTGTCCCAACTGTTAATTGTCCAATAACTTTTAGTTTCGACTAAAAAAGGCAAAATTGGATTTCCGGTTTTTTTCGCCGGCAAAATCGCGCCGGTTTTGGCGACGTAACGCGCACCTTTCGGACCGTCAACCGTAAAACACATCGGCAAACCTTTTCGCATCAGACGAATCATTTCGATCAACGCGCCGACACCGCCGCGCGTTGACGAACCGCGCACCGCGCCGAAGCCGAAGCGTTGAATAAACCGCGCAATATATTCGCCGTCGAAACTTTTCGAAGTTAAAACGACGATACCCTGATTTTTGAGAAAATAAACCGAGGGGAAAATTCGATTATGCCACGTCGCATAAATCGGAATTTTGCTTTTGCGCTCGATGTTTTGAAGAATTTCCGCATTTTCCGTTTCAAATTTAATTGTTTTACCGATTATTTTTATCAGCGAGTAAAATGTCCAATCGGCAAGATGAATCGAGATTTTTTGCTTAACCGAGTAAGCTGATAAATCGGCGTGACGATAGGAATTTTCGATTTCTTGCGGCATCTGTTAAAAAATACCAAAATCTTTTGTTAATTTCTTATTTAAAACGAAAAAATAGAGAAGTGAAATGATATTTCTATATTTTACTTCTCTATTTTTTTTGCTGAAGTTTAATCTATTGCTGATTGAACACGCCTAAAATGCTTTATAATTATCAAACGAATTCACTTTAGCTTGTTCATTTGAACTCAAATTTCGGCTCAAAGGATTTTCCAAAATCCGCGCCGTCGCCGTATTTTCCTGCTCGGACAAATTAGACACGACAAAAACCGCTTTATTCTTCACATCAAAACGGGCAATTTGATAACCATCTGCAAAGATTTTGGCGATTTCGTCATTTTTCAACGCCGGATATTTTTGTAAATCGGTCAGCAAAACGGAAACGGTTTTGCCTTGATGCCGGAAAACGATGTGCGTAAATTCGCGTCCGGCGTATTTACAAGTGTGCGATTCGACAAATTCGTATTTTTGACCGGAATTTTGCAAAGGATTTAGAACGCCTTGCCGCAAATCGGTATATTGCGCCGATGCCAGATCAATATGGACGGGTTCTTCGACTAAGTTATAGGCGATGGCGCAATTTTGATGATCACCGACCGCGTAATCCGCTAAAGCTATTTTCTGCGCTTCCTGATTTGTTCGGGCAACATCAGTCGGAACAAGATTTTCGGGCGTGGTCTGCAAAAACCAAAAACCCAAACCGACGGCAAAAACAAGACTTGCCGCAAATGCCATCCAATAATTATTTCCTGTCCACAATGATTTTTTTTCAGTTATGACGGCAGTTGATGCGCGTTTCAATTGGATGCAAAGACTATTGTAAAACTCATCGCGCATTTGAAACTGCGAAGAATTTACAACCGCAGATTTTATTTTTGACCGCAAAATCCGGCGGCTTTCAATCAAGCCGCGACAGTTCGCGCACTCTTCGAGATGACGCAAAACTTCGTGATTGGTTTCAGTCAGCAGTTCGTCGCACAAATACGAATCAATTATTTCCCGGAAATCCAAACACTTCATATAGATTTCCCTCCTTTTTTTACTTCCTTAATTTTGTCCGTTTCAATACCGTAATTGCGGGCATAAACGGCTAATTCTCCGCGCAAAACCTTGCGTCCGCGATGCAGACGCGACATTACCGTTCCAATCGGAACATCTAAAAGCGAGGCGATTTCTTTATAAGCAAAACCTTCGACATCACACAATAAAACGATTTCTCTGAATGTTTCCGGCACTTTTTTGATTGCCTGCAAAACGTCTTCGTCGGTCAAATGTTGCGGAATCGGTGCTTCAAACTGTACGGTTTCGGCAATTTTTTCTTCCGTGTCGGCAACAAGATGTAAATTCGTCTGTTTTCGCAATTGTTTATAATGTGTGTGATACATAATCGTCGTCAGCCACGCTTTACAATTCGTCCCTTTTTCGTAGCGGTGAAAGGATTTAAGAGCCTGCATCATTGTTTCCTGTACCAAATCTTCGGCAGCGTCGCGGTCACGTTTGAGAAACATCGCCACGCGGAATAAATCCGCGCTGAACGGCATCGCTTCGTTTTCAAAGTCCTGCCATAAACGCTCTTTTTGAGATTTTCCTTTGATTAGCTTAAACAAGTTTCATCCTCTCAAATTTACCCTTCACATCAGTTTAATATCTATTTTCGAGAAGTTTATTCCACAAATTATTTTACCTGATGTTTTACTTGAAGTTTTGTCTTGCATTATCTTATCAATTTATGTTAAACATTAAACAGAGTCGAATTTGCTAAGGGTCGGCTCTACATTCCGAATGGACGCAAGCCTTTCACGATCCAAAGTCCAGCCAACGAAAAATCTTTTGAAATCATCAGTATAAACAACGACTTACCGAAGTTATTCGGCAAAGTCGGCTTTGAAAATTCGTCTAAGTTCTGCAAGAAGCGACAGCAAAAAGCGTTCTTTTAATGACGAGGAGAAAAACGACAATGAAAAACGAAATGGCTAAAAAGAAAGAAACTACGGAAAAATTATTTTTGCTTGATCCTGACAGAAAAAGCCCGCGAGCCAAAGATTTTGAAGACAAACTTTCGGCTTTTATCGTCGGACAGGAACGCGCTGTTCGGCGAATGAGCGGAATTTTTCAAATCTATCTGGCGGGAATGAACAATCCGGCGCGTCCTTTGGGAACGATGCTTTTTTTAGGTCCGACCGGATCGGGAAAAACGCGCGTCGTCGAAGCGGCGGCGGAAGTTCTTTTCGGCGATCCGCATTCAGTCGTCAAAATTGACTGCGCCGAATTTCAGCATTCGCACGAAATCGCCAAACTGATCGGTTCGCCTCCGGGATATTTAGGACACCGCGAAACTTCGCCGATGCTGACGCAGGAAAATCTTGATAAAGCGCATACCGACGAAACGAAATTAACATTCGTCCTGTTTGACGAAATAGAAAAGGCTTCGGACGCGCTGTGGCAGCTTTTACTCGGAATTTTGGACAAAGCGACATTGACTTTAGGCGACAATCGGCGCGTTGATTTTTCGAGATCGGTCGTTATTATGACTTCCAATCTTGGAGCGCGGGAAATGTCTGAAATGATTTCCGGCGGCATCGGATTTGCGCCGACGAAAACCGGAAAAAATCAGGACGACAACGAAATTGATGCGAAAATTTATCGCACCGCGCTCGAAGCCGCCAAACGTAAATTCTCGCCTGAATTTATGAACCGCATTGATAAAGTCGTCGTCTTCAGAAGTTTGAAAGAACATCATCTGCGCCGGATTTTGGAAATCGAACTGCGTTCCGTGCAAGACCGCATTACCGAATCAGCCGGAACAAAATTTGTTTTTGAATGTTCCGACGCGGCAAAAGAGTATCTACTTAGCGAAGGAATTGATTTGAAATACGGCGCGCGTCATTTGAAACGCGCCATCGAACGATTTCTCGTTTATCCGCTGTCGAATTTGGTGGCGACGCAGCAGGTTGAAACGGGCGATATTGTTACGGTTGATTTTGACGAAGAAGAGAAAAAACTTCTTTTTTCAAAACAAGCGGGCAAAATGATTGTCAGCGAATTTGATGAAAAATTGCTTGACGATGAACTGGAAGTCAAATCTGATGCCGTCGGAATGCCTTTGCCACAAGCGATGGTCGGCACGGAAACAAGTTAATCATTCGGTAAATTCAGATTGATATTTAGTCATCAAAAAAAAGGCGGTTTGAAAAGTATATTTTCAAACCGCCTTTTTACTTTTTCACCAATTTACCTGCGCCCGGAAGTATCGCACTGGCGCATATCGCCCGACTGAAATCCGTGTGTGAACCACTGCACTCTTTGTTCCGATGTGCCGTGCGTGAACGAATCAGGCACGACGTAACCTTGCGTCCGCTTTTGAATCGCGTCATCGCCGACGGCTTGCGCCGCCCGAATCGCTTCCTCTACATCGCCGACTTCCAAAATACCTTTTTTCTGGACGTAATTTCCCCAAATTCCGGCGTAACAATCGGCTTGCAGTTCAATGGCGATTGATTGCTGATTTGAGCCGCCGCCTTTCATATTGCCCAACAGGTCTTGCACGTGATGCCCTACTTCGTGGGCGATGACATACGCTTCGGCAAAATCGCCGGGAGCGCGAAATTCGTTTCTCAACTCATTAAAAAATCCGAAATCGAGATAAAGTTTTTCATCGCCCGGACAATAAAAAGGTCCGGTTGATGAACCGGCGACACCGCAGGCAGATTGAACCTGATCAGTAAAGAGAACGAGTTTCGGTTCGGTATAACGAATTCTCGCTTGTTGTGGAAGTATTTCATTCCACGCATCTTCGGTGGATTTTAAAACAAACCCGACAAATTTTTTATTTTCATCGTTTTGCGCCGGATTCTGCTGAGGTTGAGTTTGTGTCGCCGGTGCCGAACCGCCGCCGTTTAACAAATTCAACAAAGTGCTTGGGTCTGCGCCGCACATCCACAAAACAAGCACCAGCAATAATGTTCCGATGCCGCCGCCGCCGATGGCAAGTCCTCTGCCGGACATTCCGCGTCGGTCTTCGATATTTGAACTTTGCCCTTGATTTCTCCACTGCATAAATTTTTTCTCCCTTTTGAACTTCTTTGCTGCAAAATGTAATGGAAGTTTAGCACTTTGTTTTGTCCAACGTAAAACTATATTTTAGATTGTAATGAATTTAACTGATTGGCGGCACAGCGGAAATTATTTTGATTACAATGATTTACCGATATTTTATCGTTTGAGCGAAAAATCCGGCGAAGTTTTGCTCTGTCTGCACGGTTTTCCGACTTCTTCGCACGATTATCATAAAATTTGGAACGCGCTTGCCAAAAAATTTGCTGTTTTAACTTTTGATATGATCGGTTACGGGTTTTCCGCGAAACCTGTAAATTTTGATTACACGACATTTAATCAAGTTGATATTTTACAGAGTCTGCTTGAACATCTAAACATCAAAAAAGTTCACGTTCTCGCGCACGATTACGGCAACACGATTACGCAGGAACTTCTCGCCCGTGCGGAAGAAAATCGTTTGAATTTTACGATTGAAACGATTTGTTTTATGAACGGCGCACTTTTCCCCGAAACGCACCGTCCGATTACGGCGCAGAAAATTTTAATCAGTCCGATTGGTTTTTTGCTCGGCAGATTGATTCCCGATGCAAAATTCAAACAAAGTCTGGCTTCGATTTTTGGCGAAAATACGCAGCCGACAACGGAAGAATTGAACGAATTTATCGAAGTTTTCAAACACAACGGCGGACGAAAAATCGCACACAAACTGATTCGTTATATGACTGAACGCGAGAAATATCGTGAGCGTTGGGTTGGCGCGTTGCAGGAGATGAAACAGCCGTTTCGCTTTATCAACGGTTCGGCTGACAAAGTTTCGGGCGCACATCTCGTTAAAAGATTCCGCCAAGTCGTTCCGCATCAAACCGACATTATCGAACTTCCCGAAATCGGGCATTTTCCGCACTTTGAAGTTCCCGAAGTATTTTTGACAAAGTTTTTTGAACTTCATCTTTAAAGTTTTGAATTCACGCTTCGCCGGCAGTTTGCACACGGAAGCGTGAACTCAAAACTTTGATTTTTCAGCTTTCGGCTAAAAAATAATTTGTGCAAAATCTTGACAGAAACAGAGTTAGGGCATTATTATTTTCTCTAAGCCCTAAAAAGTTTTTTCTTCCAACATTTTCAAAAAGGACAAATATTATGATTAAACTTGATATTGTGAACGAAGTGGCTGACAAAACAGGCGTTCCGAAGCAAAAAGCCGAACAGGTGGTTGATGCGCTTTTTAACGCAATGAAAGAAGCTATGGCAGAAGGCAGACGCATCGAACTTCGCGGTTTCGGCGTTTTTGTCGTCAAACCGAGAAAGCGCGGCATCGGACGCAATCCGCGCACCGGCAAAGAAGTTCCGATTCCGGCGGGAAAAACCATTCGCTTTAAGCCGGGCAAAGATTTGCAGGCTAAAACCGTGAAAAGTAAAAAATAGTATTTTGTAACAAACCGTAAGTCGTAAATCACAAGAATAATGTAGTTTATTATCACCGTTGATTTGCGATTTTATGTTTGCACTTCGCCAAATGTCCGATTTAAATAAATTAACAAATCACTTTTTTGACCGCCGCGAAGCGATGCGTCCTAATGCGAAAACTTGGGCGAAACACATTGCTTTACTGCTGATTGCTTTTTTTACTGTAATGGTTGCAGGGGTTTTGCAGCCGTTCGGAATTATCGAGATTTTTCCGAATGTCAACCCGCAAACTAATGCGGAAATTTTTCAGTTTTTTCTCTCTTTTCCAGCGCATTATACCGAACTAATTTACACAACAATTCAACGTCTTTTCACCGATTTTGATACTTTGAAATACGGAATAAAATTTTCCGTTTCCTTGCTGGCAATTTTAACAGCACACGAATCCGGGCATTATGTCGCGTGTCGGCTTTACGGAGTTGACGCGACACTGCCGTATTTTATTCCGCTTCCGCCTTTGATTGGTCCGGCTGGAACTTTCGGCGCATTTATTAAAATCGTTTCGCCTCTGCCTTCGCGCCGCGCGACTTTTGACATCGGCGTTGCCGGACCAATCGCCGGATTTATCGCACTGATTCCCGTTCTGATTATCGGATTACTGACAATGCAGCAAGTTTCGCCGGAGCAAGCAATCAACGCTCAAGCCGGATTGTATTTCTCCGAGCCTTTACTAACGCATATTTTCGCCTCATTTCTGAATATTGACATCTCTTCCGCCAATCCAAATCCGTTTTGGGCGGCGGCGTGGATTGGTTTATTGGTAACGAGTTTAAATTTAATTCCGTCAGGACAACTTGATGGCGGACACGCTGTTTATGCCGTTTTCGGCAAGAAAATCCATCGTTGGACGGGCAGAATTGCCTTTGTCGTGATGGCAGTAATATCTGTCTTAGGCTGGTTTATTTACAGCAGTCCGAGCGGTTTTTTGTTCGTCATTCTGCTCGGTGTAATGATGCGCGTCGGACATCCTGAACCGTTTGACGACACGCCGCTGAACTTCACGCGAAAAATTATCGCTGTTTTAACGCTCATCATTTTCGTTTTGTGTTTTGTTCCTTTTCCGATACAGATCAAATAAGATTGAAAATGATTTAATTCGATTACCTTTTCAAAACTCAAAAAAAATTGTTGACAGATTTAGCAAATTAAAGAATAATGCGTCTGAATAAATCAATTCAAAACGGTGATTCATATTTAATATGGAGTTGTTTTATCGCTTACTCAAAGCTGTTTCTGTGAATCACTGCAAAATTACTCATTTCCCAAGGAGAATAAAATGAAAAAATCACTATTTGTATTACTCATATCATTTTTGTTTGTCTTTACAACCAACGCGCAAACAAATCCGACAACGAATAAAACCACTGACGCACAAACTACTAAAGAAGAAAAACCTAAACGACAGATTTTCCGCGCTAATAAAGATCAAATTACTCAAGCGCAAACAATGCTCAAAGGAAAATCAATGTATAGCGGCGAGGCAACCGGAAAACTCGATCCTGATACGCGCACGGCTTTGAAAAAATTTCAATCTGAAAACGGCTTAAATGCGACCGGCACATTAAATCGAGCGACGCTCGAAAAAATGAATATCGAATTGACGGACAAACAAAAAGAAATACCGATTCCGGCAAGTTCTTACGAAACGGCGGTAAAAGATGATAAAACCGACAAACCAAAGCGCGTGATTTTCCGAGCAAACAAAGAGCAGATTATGCAGGCACAAAAAATGCTAAAAGGAAAAGCAATGTATGACGGCGACGAAACCGGAAAACTTGATGACGCGACGCGCGACGGATTGAAAAAATATCAGGAAGCAAACGGTTTGAAATCAACCGGAACACTTAATCAAGTAACTTTGGAAAAAATGGGCATTGAGCTGACCGATAAACAAAAAGAGAATGCAAAAATGGATTCTCGATAAAACTTTTCAGATAAAAGAAGTAATTTCTAAAAATTAAAATAAGCCAAGTGCAAATTGAATAATTTATACTTGGCTTATTCTTTTCAAAAGGATGAATCTGTTGTTTTGAAATCGTTTTAATCTAAAAAACCTCAAAGCCGAAGTTGAAAATCTGAATTTTAAAAACAAAACTTATAATCAGAAGTTTCATAAAATTATGAGTAATTTATCAGACATCGGTTTTCCGGTGCAGAGCGAACAAGACGTAAATGTTTTAATAACCGAAACAATAAAATACGTCGAATCAATCAGATGTCCGCAGGGATTTTATTTAAGGTTTGCGGATTCATCAGGAGCGGAAATTTATTTGCAGGGAAACGTCGAACAAGAACTGATCGGTTTTAATCCGCACTTCGACGGCGAAAGTAGAAGAAAAGTCGGTTTGACAAAAAAAATCGAAAGAGATTCTTCGGAACTCGACGGCGGTTTTTACGCTTGGGCTGATCCGCGCGATGCTGACGTTGAACATTCGGGCGAGTATCCGTTTGTTTTTGACGTGCCTGATTTTCGTCTGGCGGAAATAGATGATTTTCCCGTGGTCAAAGAAATTCAATTGACGGCGTTTGCTTCAAATGATTTCAAGGTTTTTGCAAACGAAAAGGAATTTCGCGCCGATGAAAATTGGAATAATATGGCGACGAAATCATTTATTCCGAGCGGACTGTTTTTGCCTGACGAAAATCAGACCGAAATCGAACCGCCGCGACCGATTGGAATATTGTCGGGCGAAATAAAGGAATTTGAACTGAAAACGAATGAATTGTCGAACGAAAATTTTTACTGGTTTTTGGTAGAAACGCTCGGCGGTGAGATTGATGTCGTTGCGGACGTGAAATTAGTTCCGATTGAACCGCAAATCGGCGGAATCGTCAGCGGGCAATTCTGGCTTTCGGGAAAAATTCTCGATGCGGAAGCCCGCACGGAGTAAGGGCGCATTTCTGCAAAATTTGTTCAAATTAACTCAAGCAAATTTGCTAATTCCTTCGGCAAAGGCGCGTGAAAATCCATTTTTTCGTTTGTTTTCGGATGTGTAAAAGACAATTTTTCGGCGTGGAGAAAAAAGCGATCTAAATTGTTTATCGCCTGCCGGATTTTGACATCGGCAATCGTGTTGTCGCGCCCTTCGTTGTAAGTTTCATCGCCGACAACCGGATGATTCAGAAAGGCGAGATGAACGCGAATTTGATGAGTTCTGCCGGTTTTGATTTCCACGTCGAGCAAGGTAAATTTCTCAAACCTGCGCCGAACATTCCACAAAGTCAAAGCGTGGCGACCCTTGTTATTGATCGCCATTTTCATTCTGTTCCATTTATCGCGCCCGATTTTTTCTTCGACTTTTCCGCTTTCGCGGCGAATCGAACCGTGAACCAAAGCGACGTAAGATTTATAAACTTTGCGGTCGTGAAACTGCTGCGAAAGATTTTCGTGCGTCGCTTCGTCCTTTGCCACGACAATCAAACCGGAAGTATTTTTGTCCAAACGATGAACGATTCCGGCGCGTGATTTGCCGCCGAGCTGCGAAAGATTCTGAAAATGATACATCAGCGCGTTGACGAGCGTTCCGTTTCGCACGCCCGTTCCGGCGTGAACGATTAAACCCGCCTGTTTATTGATGATTATTAAATACTCGTCTTCGTAGACGACTTCGAGCGGAATGTTTTCAGCCTCAACCGATTCGACAATCGGCGCGGTCAGTTCGACTTCGATTTCTTCATTTCCGCGAAGTTTATAAGAAGATTTCGCGTCTTTTTCACTGACCGAAACATCGCCTTCGCTAATCAATCTTTGCAGTCGCGCACGCGACCAATCTTCAATGTTTTCGGCTAGATATGCGTCGAGACGTTTGCCGACATCTTCCGGCGATACTGTAAAATTCAGGATTGTATTTTCTTCATTCACAAAGGATTATTGCTTTTTATAAATGTAAAAACCAATCTGCATCAATGAAAATGCAAATTGGTTTAAAAATTTACAAAATTTGTCGAAAAATTAAGCCGGATTTTCGACGATTTTTTTCGCGGTTTTCAATCGCCAAATCATAAAAATAACCGCGTTTGCCGCCACAATTAAACTGATAATCTGCGAAGTTGAAAGTCCGGTTAAATCGGTCAAACCAAACAAGTTGCCGCGCGGATCGTCGCGGAAAAATTCGATGGTGAAACGGACAATCGGGTATAAAATCATATAAGCGATTAAAACCTGTCCGTTGAAAATTTTCTTGCGGTGCAGATAAACCAGAATGCCGAATACAATTAACATCGCAAAAGATTCGTAAAGCTGCGTCGGGTGCAGATAAGCGTTTTCGCCCGCTTCGGTGTAAATCGGAACGCCGGTGAATTCGTGCGCGTGTTCGGTAAAATGAACACCCCAGAATAAATCAGTCGGTTTTCCCCAACAACATCCGGCGGAAAAACAGCCCTGCCGTCCGAAAAACTGCCCCAAAGCAACGCCGGGCGCAAATGCGTCAGCGACCTTCCAAAAGCTGAATTTGTAATAGCGAATCAAAATCGCCAGCGCGATAAATCCGCCCAAAAACCCGCCATAATAAACGCCGCCGGAACGCAGAAAATCAAGCGAAAAGATGTTGACGTTATCTTCGGTGAAAAACATCAAAATTTTTGAACCGAGCAATCCGCCGATAATCGTCCACAAGCCCAAATCGTAAATGCGCTCTTTCGGCAAACCGTCACGTTCACCGAGCTTCGCGGCGACAAACAACGCCAACAACAACCCGACGGCGAGCAAAACGCCGTAAGTATTAATCGGGAAATTACCGATTCTGAAAAGTTCTGGATACATCGTTCTTGTTAGTTGTTATCTGGCGGCTGTTCGTTGTCGGACAAGTTTTCTGTTTGAACGGGAAATTTAACGCGGTCGTAAATTTCGCGCAAAATCAATTCGCACTCGACCGTTTCGATTGTTAAAACGTCGTCAAGCTCGCTGTAACTCGTGTACAACCAACTGTTATCGGTTTGTTTTTTGAAATGTTCGACGAAAGATTTATCCTGCGAAACTAAAATATAATCGGTCAAATTTTTTTTGCCCATCCGGTATTTTTGAAATTTCGTTGTGCGGTCATATTCGGCGGTCGAAGGCGAAAGAACTTCAAAAATCACCTGCGGATTGACCAAAACATCTTTTTTCTGATCAGGAAAAAGCGGTTCGCCGCAGACAATCGTCAAATCGGGATAGGAAAATAAACTCGCTGTCGAAGTACGAACTTTCATATTCGGCGACAACGCTTCGCAAGATTTTCCCTTTAGTGCGTTGCCAGCCTCACGCGCCAGATTCATACAAACCCGGCTGTGCGAAAGACTTTCGCCAGCCATCGCGTAAATTTCGCCGTCGAGAAATTCGTGGCGCGAATCGGCTTCGCGCTCGAATTCCAAATAACTTTCGGGCGTGTAAAATGCTGCTGTTTTGACTTTCGCCAGTCCCATAAAAACCTACTCGCCAGCCGATTGCGCCATCGCTTTGCCGACCTGAACTTTCGCCGGACGCAGAAGTTTGTCGCCGAATTTGTAGCCGCGAGCGTATTCGGCGGTGATTTTGTCGTCATCTTCCGCCTCGACCGCGACCATATCAACCGCTTCGTGCAGTTCGGGATTAAAATTTACACCCACTGCCGGGATCGGTTCAACGCCGACGCTCATTAATGCCTGTTCAAAAGAACGCGCCGTGCCTTTGACACCGCTGAGAAGATGATCAAATGACGAATCCTTTTCACTGGCGTTAATCGCCAAATTCAAATTATCCAAAACCGGCAGCAGCGTCGTCAGAAAATTAAATTGTCCCTGTTTGGCGCGGTCTTCGAGAGTTTTCATCAAACGCTGGCGCATTTCCTGCGTTTCGCGTTCCATCTGAGTTTTTATTTCGTCAAACTTCTGCTGCACACCGACGAGTTTCACTTCGGCAGCTTCGCGCCGGATGCGTTCGTCTTTTAATTCATTTTGTAATTTGATAATTTCCGGCGACACGGTTTTTTCGCCTTTCGGTTCGGCAGTTGTGCGTTCGCCTGCTTCGTTAAAACGTCGTTTGTCATTGATCGGAGTTTCCTCCGGTTCGCCTTCGATAATTTCTTCGTTATTAAAATCCTGTTCGTTTTCCATCGTTTTTTTATTAAACCAACTCATAAAATTTGATAAATAATCTGTTTCATTCAGTTTATCAAACCAATTGTCCCAAGGTAAATTTGAAATCGCCGATAGCCACCGACGACGCAGATAAACGGCTTTTGCTTTGTATTTATCTACGTCAATCGGTTTCATTTTTTTAAGCCGTCGCCGTTTTCTTATCTTGTCAGCCCGGCAATTAACAATAACACGAATTTTAAGTTATCAATTAAATTGCCTTCTTCCAATAATTGTAACAAAAATTATTTTTCAACTTTTTTCAAAAAATTTCAATTTGCGCGATTCTTCCCTTGACTCTGTGTGTGTGTGTGTGTAAGCTAGTTGGGCATCTTTTACTTTCGTATTTCTGATAATTTTTTAATTTAGCTGGATTGTATATTAAATGGTGAATTTATGTCGTTTATATCAGCAAAATATGAAATTACTCGTCCGCAACTTCTTGCGATAATCTTTTTCTGTTTTATTCTTATTGGTCTTAATCTTTTTGGGTCAAGACTAGATAAGATCATTATCATTACAAATTTTCAATAGTAAAGCGTAGAGATTCTCTTTTCTGTAATTGAATCGGAACTCGCACTCTTTCAAGTGAAAATAAAAACTGTTTTTTGACAATCCGCGAAACTTGGTTAGGCGAACTTTAGCGTAAC
>JBBSIE010000039.1:0-32019 GCA_038232235.1 Pyrinomonadales bacterium
ATTTTTGCAGGAAGGCGAAGTTCAGCCGATTGGCGAACGAAAACCAATTCAGGTTGACGTGCGCGTCATTGCCGCAACCAATATGCCTTTGGAAGAAAAAGTCGCCGACGGCAGTTTCCGCGAAGATTTATATTATCGTCTCAATGTCATTCGTCTGCGCGTTCCGCCGTTGCGCGAACGCCGCTCGGAAATTCCGCCGATGATCAATTATTACGTCAATCATTATTCGGCGCGGTTCGGCAAACGCGATTTGACGATTACGCCGCAAACAATTGATTTATTAATGGTCGGCAATTGGGAAGGCAACGTGCGGCAGCTTTGCAACGAAATTCAGCGCATTGTTGCCCGCGCCGAAGACGGCGATAAAATCACGCCCGAACAGCTTTCGCCGGAACTCGTCCGCAATGCAAAATCATTAAGCCCGCAAGATTTAAATGGAAATGTCAAACCGATTGCTTCTTACAACAGCACTTTTGCTACCTTCAACACCGGCTCACACATCGGCAAGCTGGAGGATGCCGTTTCGGAACTCGAAACGCAGTTGATAAAAGAAGCGTTGACGCGCCACGATTGGAATATTTCACGCGCGTCGAGCGAACTCGGCGTTACACGACGCGGACTTTATATGAAAATCGCCCGCTACGGCATCGAAAAAGTTGCATAATTTTACATTTTTTAATAAAAGTCAGGTCGAATTGTTCTTCAACTTGACTTTTTTTCTCAATGTTCGCTATTTTAATAGTTCGCTTTGAATAAATTTAAGTTTGAGCGACAGGCAAAATCAATTTGCCGATTGTTTTCTAAATTTTGATACGATGCTAACAAAGAACTTTGCAGCCGGACGAAATACTACGACACGCTAAACGCAGCGTGTATTTCGCGTTTTTAATTGAACGCAAGGCAAAGTCGCTCTTATCAAATCAAATCTTTTTAGTGGTAGTAAATTGTTAATCGTTAATTTTCGATTTCCTGATTTGAAAGCGAATTTGCTTTTGAAGAATTTATTTTTAAAGGAATCGAGAACAAATTATTATTAACTTTTAACAAAAATATGAGTGAATTAAAGGTAAAATTAGGCGAAATTCAAAAAAGCATTTCTGCGCCTGTTTCGGTGGCGGACGCTTTGAAGTCGTTTGACCGCGACGCGGCGAAAAAAGCGATTGCGGCGAAAATTAACGGCGCGGAAGTTGATTTGAACAAACAACTTTCTGAAACCGATGAAGTTTTGTCAATCGAACCGATTCTGCCGGAAACGCGCGACGGTTTGGAAGTCATTCGTCATTCGACCGCGCATTTGTTGGCGGCGGCGGTTTTGGATTTGTTTCCCGGAACACAACTCGGCGTTGGTCCCGCGCTGATGGAAGACCCGCGCTACGGTTTTTATTACGATGTAATTGCGCCGCGCCAATTGACGATTGAAGATTTGCCCGTCATCGAAAAAAGAATGAAGGCGATGGCGAAGCAGAATTTGCCGTATCGCCGCGAAGATATTTCAAAATCGGAAATTCTGGATATTTTTGAAAAGCGCGGCGAACTGCTTAAAAAAGAGTTAATTGACGAAAAAGTTACCGACACGGCGAGCATTTATTATATTGACAATTCGCCGTTTATTGATTTTTGTTTGGGTCCGCACGTTCCGCATACGGGAAAAATCAAAGCGTTCAAATTGCTGGCTTTGTCCGGCGCATATTGGAAAGGCGACGCGGAAAATCAACAGATGCAGCGCATTTACGGGACGGCTTTTGCGACGCAGGAAGAACTCGACGCGTGGACGCGACAGCGCGAAGAAGCCGAAAAACGCGATCATCGAAGGCTCGGCAAAGAATTAGATTTATTTTCAACTAACGATGATTACGGACAAGGCTTGATTTTCTGGCATCCGAAAGGCGGCATAATGCGGATGCAAATGGAAAATCTGCTTAAAGAAGAACTGCAAAAACGCGGTTACAGCTTTGTTTTTACGCCGCACATTGCCAAGCGCGAACTTTGGCGCATTAGCGGACACGAAGAAAATTACGCCGACGGAATGTTTGCGCCGACGAACATCGAAGACGAAGAATATCGTTTGAAGCCGATGAATTGTCCGTTTCACATCGGAATTTATAAGGCTTCGCCGAAGTCTTACCGCGATTTGCCGCAACGCTATTCGGAAATGGGAACGGTTTATCGCGCCGAACTTTCGGGAACGATTCACGGTTTAATGCGCTGTCGCGGCTTCACGGTTGACGACGCACATTTGTTTGTGCGTCCAGATCAGGTGCGCGAAGAAATTGCCGATTGTCTTGATTTTGCCATTAAGGTTTTCAATACTTACGGCTTTAAAAAGGTAAATTTTGAATTGTCGGTGCGCGGCGCGGCGGAAAATAAAGGTTATCTCGGCGCAGACGAAGATTGGGAAAATGCCGAAAGTTCGCTGGCTGAGGCTTTACGCGAGCGCGGAATTTCATACGAAAGAATCGAAGGCGAAGCCGCTTTTTACGGTCCCAAAATTGACATCAAACTCGAAGACGCAATCGGGAGAATTTGGCAATTAGGAACAATTCAACTGGATTTTAATCTGCCCGAAAGATTCAATTTGGAATATACAGGCGAGGATGGAAACAAACATCGTCCGGTAATGATCCACCGCGCCTTATTCGGTTCAATCGAAAGATTTTTCGGCATTTTGATCGAACATTTCGCGGGCGCGTTTCCGTTTTGGCTCGCGCCGGTGCAAATCGCGGTTTTGCCGATTACCGACCGAATCAACGATTACGCCGAAAAAGTTGTGAAAGAACTAAAACAGAGCGGCTTTCGTGTTGAAGCAAATACGAAGTCCGATAAAATAGGCGCGAAAATACGGGAAGCGCAGTTGCAAAAAGTTCCGTTTATGCTCGTCTTGGGTGACAAGGAACTCGAAGAAAACAAAGTTGCCGTGCGCGAACGCAAAGCCGGCGACATCGGCGCGATGACGTTGAAGGAATTTAAAGAAATGGCGCGGGAGTTGAATGAAACACGCGCTTTGGAAAATAAATAAGGGCCGAGTCCGGAGTCCTGAGTGCTGAGATTTTATCTCAGCACTCAGGACTCAGGACTCAGGACTTCTAAAAAAGAGAGGTGCAAGCATAGCAAGCAGATACAGCAGAAATCGCAACCCGCGTTTTAGAGGACCGCAACACCGCACAAATGAACGCATTAGAGTTCCGTCGGTGCGCGTGATTGATGAGGACGGCGAACAGCTCGGCGTGATGGATTCGCGCGACGCGGTTCAGAGAGCGCGTGAAGAAGGCAAGGATTTGGTGGAAGTTGCGCCGAACGCGAAACCGCCGGTTTGCCGGATTATTGATTACGGGAAATTTCTTTACGAAGAAAAGAAAAAAGCCGCCGAAGCCAAGAAAAAACAGGTTACGGTGCAGGTCAAAGAAATCAAATTTCGTCCCGGAACCGACGACCACGATTATCAATATCGAATGGAGCGCGCGCGCGGCTGGATTGATGACGGCGACAAAGTTCGCGCAACCATCGCTTTTCGCGGACGCGAAATGACGCACCGCGAACTCGGCGCAAATCTTCTCGCCAAATTGCGCGACGATTTAATTGATATTGCCGATGTCGAAGTTACGCCGAAGATGGAAGGCTATCAAATGTTTGTTATTTTTGTGCCGAAAAAAGCGAAGTAGTGGTGAATGATGAATTGTGAATGGTGAATCAAAGAATTTCTTGCCATTCACCACTCATCATTGACCATTAAATTTATAAGGAGTAATTATGCCAAAACTTAAAACACATAAAGGCGCGGCAAAGCGTTTCCGGTTTACCTCGACAGGTAAAATCAAACGCGGAAAATCGCACGCACGCCATATTTTAACGAAGAAATCTGCGAAACGAAAACGTCATTTAGACAAAGACACACTGGTTTCCGAAGGCGATCAAAAGCGTGTCGAGGCGATGCTGCCATACGGAAGAGATTAAAGGATAAAGGATAAAGGATAAAGGCGAAAGTTAATTTTATCCTTTATCCTCCAGCCTTTATTTTTTGAACGACTGAAAGGAGTGAAAAAATTATGCCTCGTGTAAAACGTGGGAATAAGCGCACAGAAAGGCGCAAAAAGATATTAGCCTTAGCGAAAGGTTATTACGGAACAAAATCGAAACTTTACCGTTCTGCGAAGGAATCGGTCGAAAAAGCGTTAGGCTACGCTTATACGGGACGCAAACTGAAAAAGCGCGATTTTCGACGCTTGTGGATAGTCCGCATCAACGCGGCTTGCCGTCTGAACGGAATGAAATATTCGCAGTTTATTCACGGCTTAAAACTCGCCGAAATCGAACTCGACCGCAAAGTTTTAGCTGATCTGGCTGTCAAACAACCCGAAGCCTTCGCCGTTCTTGCCGGACAGGTCAAGGACGCTTTGAGCAACAATCAACAACAGCCAACGGCTTAATTGATTCTGCCGGAATTAAATAAATGAAAAGCGTTCGGAAACAAATTCGGACGCTTTAATTTTTGCCGTTTGGTTTGAAATTACGGCTTTCTCGATTAAAATTTTAGAGATTGGTCGAAGATGAACAAAAGTCTGGCAAAACTGATGTCTCTTGTTGGAATTTTGAGTTGTTTGGCGACTTTGTTTTTAATAATTTTTAGTTTATCGGAGCGCAGCAATTTGCCGGTTTTTGTTCCGTTTTTTCTGTTAGTTGCGGGAATTTTAATCATCGCTTTTTCGCTCGCTTATTACACTGAAAAATAATTTCGCATTACACAAATCTATTTGATAAATCTATGTCTGAAGAAAAAAAACAGGTAGAACAAATTCGTGAAGCATTTGAAAATGATTTCAAACGCTTTTCCAATTTTCGCGCGGCGGTTGAAACTTTGAATTTAGCAGACGCAGAAAATTTCCAGCGCGAATTGCAGGAACTAAAAACTAGACATACGGGTAAAAAAAGCGAAATTGCGGGCGCGAAAAAACTGATCGGACGAGTTGCGCCGGAAGAGCGGGGCGCGTTCGGGCAATTTGTGCAAACGGTTGAGAAAGAAATTGTTACGTCAATAGAAGAAGTCGAAAACAACCTGAAAAATTTTGTCAGCGAAGCGAAATCCGAGCGCGAAAAAATAGACGTAACTTTGCCCGGAACGCGTCCGCGCGTCGGACATCTGCATCCGATCACGCTGCTTCGGCAGAGAATCGAAGATATTTTCGTGTCGCTCGGTTACGCGATTGAAGACGACCGCGAAATCGAAACGGATTATTACAACTTCGACGCGCTGAATATTCCCGAAGGACATCCGGCGCGTGAATCGCAGGACACTTTTTACACAACGCACGGTTTCGCGCTGCGTTCGCAAACTTCGACCGTACAGATTCGCGCGATGCAGCGGCGCGGCGCACCTCTGCGAATCATTGCGCCCGGACGAGTTTTTCGCCGCGACACGCCTGATATGACGCACGTTCCGATGTTTCATCAAGTCGAAGGTTTGTGCGTCGAAAAACACATCACAATGGCGCATTTAAAAGGCACGATGGGCGAATTTTTGCGCCGTCTGTTCGGCAAAGACACGAAAACGCGCTTTCGTCCGAGCTATTTTCCGTTCACCGAACCGAGCGCGGAATTCGATTTTTCCTGCTTCAAATGCAGCGGCACGGGGATTTTTGAAGATACTCGCTGCCGCCCGTGCAAAGGTTCCGGCTGGATCGAACTCGGCGGTTCGGGAATGGTTCACCCGAATGTTTTAAAGGCGTGCAATGTTGATCCGCAAGTTTATTCGGGCTTCGCTTTCGGGTTGGGTTTGGAAAGAATGTGCGCCCTGATGTATTCGCTCGACGATATTCGTTTGATGTTCGAGAACGATGTCAGATTTTTGGAGCAATTTAAATGAAAACACTTGAAGAAACAAAAATTGACCGATTTAATTTTTTGAAAAAGGTTTATGAAAGGAAAACTCGTGGAGGTTTACAAATTTTCGAGGCAAGTAAAATAGCTGATGAAATTGGTTTGGAAAGAAATCAAGCTGATTTAATTGTTGAATTTCTAGAAGGAGAAAACTTGCTGGAAACTCACGACGATAGTGGAGAATTGATTTCTATAATCCATTACGGAAAATTAAAAATTGAAGAAGCATTATCTAAACCTGACAAACCTACCAAATATTTTCCACCAGTCAACATAATTTATAATTACGGTGAAATGCACAATTCACCAATAATGCAAGGTTCAACTAACGGCAACCAAACTTTTAATTTGACTGAACAAAATGTAACTAATCTTGGAAAATTTATTGAAGCGTTTGAACAAAAATACCAAGAATTACGATTTAATTCTGAGGATGATAAAAATGAAGCAATTGCAGAAGTTCAGACGATTAAAACACAACTTATTTCTCCACGTCCAAAAGAATTTGTAATCCAAGAATCAAGAAAGACATTAAGGAATATTCTTGAGGGAATGACAGGAAGTATTTTGGCTACTGAATTACTTAAATATTTACTTGGGATTTAGAATGAGTTGGGCAACATCTTACATTGCAAAATTGAAAAATGGCGAAACTGTTTCATTTCGTCCGCGCGGACATTCGATGAAAGGTAAAATCGAATCCGGTCATCTTTGTACGGTCGAGCCGATTTCAGACTTTGAAAGTTTGCAAAAAGGCGACATCGTTTTGTGCAAAGTCAACGGAAACGAATATATTCATTTGATAAAAGCGATATAGGGCAAACGCTTTCAAATCGGCAACAATTGCGGATTAATAAACGGTTGGATCGGCACTAACTCGATTTTCGGGTAAATGCGTCAAAATTGAAAACTAACGCAGAAGCCCGCACGGAGCAAGGACGAAAAACACACTTACTACGTGCGTGTTTCTGCATTATATGAGAAATGAAAATAAAATTAATCGAATTAATCGAAATAAAAATGCCGCTCGTGCATTTTTTTGAAACGAGTTTCGGGCGCACTTACGAACGCCGGATTATTCTTGCGCGTGTCGAAGACGGCGAAGGAAACGAAGGCTGGGGCGAATGCACGGCGGGTGAATCGCCTTCGTATTGTGAAGAATGGACGGAAAGCTGTTGGGCGGTGATGGAAAAAATTCTTGCGCCGCTTGTTCTCGGAAAAGAATTTGAAAAAGCAGAAAATGTTTGGGATTTAATGAAAAAAGTTCGCGGCAATCGAATGGCGAAAGCGGCGATTGAAACGGCGGTTTGGGATTTGGAAGCCAAGAAATTAAACGTGCCTTTGTGGAAACATCTCGGCGGCGTGAATCAGGAAATTTCGTGCGGCGTTTCCATCGGAATTCAGGATTCGGTCGAACAGCTTTTGGAGAAAATCCAAACCGAATTGGACGCTGGTTATCAGCGCATCAAAATCAAAATCGCGCCGCATTGGGATTACGAAATCATTAAAAAAGTGCGCGAAACATTCGGACAAATTCCGCTGATGGGCGACGCGAATTCGGCTTATACTCTGGACAATATTGATAAATTGAAAAGTCTGGACGAATTCGATTTGATGATGCTCGAACAGCCGCTTTCCAACGAAGACATCGTTGACCATGCGAAACTGCAGGCGCAAATTTCAACACCAATTTGTCTCGATGAACCGATCAAATCGCCCGACGACGCGCGAAAAGCGATTGAACTGAAATCCGGCAAAATCATTAACCTGAAAAACGGTCGCGTCGGCGGACACACGCAGTCAAAACAGATCGAGAAAATCTGCCGCGAAAACGAAATTCCCGTCTGGTGCGGCGGAATGCTTGAAGCCGGAATCGGACGCGCTCACAACATTGCAATCTCAACTTTGAAAGGCTACACAATGCCCGGCGATGTTTCTGCGAGCAAAAGATATTGGGCGGAAGACATCATTGAGCCGGCAGTTGAAGTTTCAAAAAACGGAACGATCACCGCGCCCGAAAAAGCGGGAATCGGTTTTGAAGTGAAGCGCGATAGAATCGATAAATTAACGATTAGAAAAGCAGAAATTAATTAAGTATGAGCAATAATAACGAACCGAATAAAATCATTTTTTCGATGGTCAAGGTGAGCAAGTTTTACGATAAAAAACCTGTTCTCAAAGACATTTATCTGTCATTTTTTTACGGCGCGAAGATCGGCGTTCTCGGACTGAACGGTTCGGGGAAATCTTCGCTTTTGAAAATTATTGCGGGGGTTGATACGGAATGCAACGGCGAAATCGTTTTTTCAAAAGGTTATTCCGTCGGTTATTTGGAGCAAGAGCCGAAACTCGACGAATCAAAAACCGTCAAACAAATTGTCGAGGAAGCCGTTCAGGAAACGGTTGATCTTTTGGCAGAATTTGACGAAATCAATATGAAATTCGGCGAGGAAATGACCGACGACGAGATGAACGCGCTGCTTGAAAGACAAGGCGAAGTGCAGGAAAAACTCGATGCAGCGGATGCTTGGGATTTGGATTCACGGCTTGAAATGGCGATGGACGCGCTCCGTTGTCCGCCGCCTGAAACGCCGATTAAAATTTTGAGCGGCGGCGAAAAACGGCGTGTCGCGCTGTGCCGTCTGCTTTTGCAAAAACCGGATATTTTATTGTTGGACGAACCGACCAACCATCTCGACGCGGAAACCGTCGCGTGGCTCGAACAGCATTTGCAGAAATATGAAGGCACGATTATCGCCGTCACTCACGACAGATATTTCTTGGATAACGTCGCGGGCTGGATTTTAGAACTTGATCGCGGCGAAGGAATTCCTTGGAAGGGAAATTATTCATCGTGGCTTGAGCAAAAGCAAAATCGTCTGGCGAAAGAAGAAAAATCCGAAGACAAGCGACAGAAAACTTTGGAACGCGAACTCGAATGGATTCGGATGTCGCCGAAAGGTCGCCACGCGAAATCTAAGGCGCGAATTAATGATTACGAAAAACTCGCGTCGCAAGAATCGGAAAAACTCGCCGAAGATTTGGAAATTTTTATTCCCGTCGGCGAGCGTTTGGGCGATGTCGTTATCGAAGCGCAGCAGGTTGCCAAAGGTTACGACGACAAACTGCTTTTTGAAAATCTCGAATTTTCATTGCCGCGCGGCGGAATCGTCGGCGTCATCGGCGCAAACGGTGCGGGCAAAACTACCTTGTTTAGACTAATTACCGAACAGGAAACGCCCGACAGCGGCGATTTCAAAGTCGGCTCGACCGTCAAACTCGGCTATGTTGACCAATCGCGCGATTCGCTAAACGCCGACAAAACGATCTGGGAAGAAATTTCAGACGGTTTGGATTTAGTGATGCTCGGCAAGCGCGAAGTCAATTCCCGCGCCTACGTTTCGCGGTTCAATTTTTCGGGAACCGACCAGCAAAAGCGCGTCGGACAGCTTTCCGGCGGTGAACGCAACCGCGTTCACCTGGCGAAAATGCTCAAATCCGGTGCGAATGTGCTGCTTCTGGACGAGCCGACCAACGATTTGGACGTGAACACGATGCGCGCTTTGGAAGAAGCCCTGGAAAATTTTGCGGGCTGCGCCGTCGTCATTTCGCACGATAGATGGTTCTTGGATCGCATCGCCACGCATATTCTGGCGTTTGAAGGCGATTCAAAAGTCGTCTATTTCGACGGCAATTTTTCACAATATGAAGAAGATAAAAAACGTCGTTTAGGTATCGATGCCGACCAGCCGCATCGCATTAAATATCGAAGTTTGACGCGGGCTTAAAATAAATCGAGAGAAATTACTCGAATAAACCGCGCTTAAATCTTTGCTTTACATCTTGAAACTGCCGCACGTCCGAGCGTTTTTGTGAAGTGTATTCTTCGGTCGTGTTGCGGGCGACGACTTCGTAGAGAATCGCTTGTTTGTCGCCTTTTTTTCGCAAAATTCTGCCTAATCTTTGGATGTGTTCACGTGAAGAACCTGAACCCGACAAGATAATCGCTACGGAAGCGTCGGGAATATTTACGCCTTCGTTTAAGACTTTTGACGTGCAGAGCGCGAGAACGTCGCCTTTGTTGAATGCGTCGAGCCAGAATTTGCGCTCTTTGACGTTGGTTTCGTGCGTGATGGCGGGAATCAGATAATCGTTGGAGATTTGATAAACCATTTCGTTTTCGGCGGTGAAAATCAGCGTTTTGTCGTGTTTGTGAAGCGTGAGCAAATCCTGCAAAACTCTCAGTTTTGAATCGGTTCCGAGCGCGATTTTCTTTTGGTTGCGATACGCTTTCATTGCGCGGCGACCTTCTTCGCTTTTCGCGCTGTGCATTATGAACATTCGCCAGCCTTCCTGTCCGTAAGGCAGATTTTTGCGGCGTTTGAAGTCGGTGTAAATTTGGCGTTCGCGGTTATAGGCGGCGCGTTCTTCGTCGCTTAAATCAACTTCGATTCGTTCGACGACGTAATCGGCGAGATATTCGCCCGCGATTTCCTGCGCTTCGAGACGATAGACGAATTTCCCGACGATTTCTTCCAAAAGCGCGTCGGCGATTTCGTCGCGTTCGGGCGTTGCGCTCAAACCTAATCGAAACGGCGCAATCGCAAATTCCGCCGCGTATTTGTAACCTTCGCCGGGTAAATGATGACATTCGTCAAAAATTATCAGCCCGAATTGATTTCCCAATCTTTCCTGATGTCGAAAAGCCGAAGCGTAAGTCGTTACTGTAATCGCGCCGATTTCATAAAAACCGCCGCCGATTAAACCGATTTCCGCGTTGAACGTCGAAAGAAGAAGCTCATACCATTGATTCATCAAATCGAGCGTCGGCACAACGACCAGAGCTTGACGTTTGCACATTTCAATCGCCATCGTCGCCACGTGCGTTTTGCCCGCGCCCGTCGGCAAGACGACTACGCCGTTGCGCTTATTTTCCTTCCACGCTTCGATTGACGCGGTTTGATAAGGTCGCGGCGTTAATTTGAATTTCTGTTTGAAATCGAAATCCGCATAATTTTTCGCTTCGTCTTCGTAAGCAATTTTATTTCGCACGAAATCGGTGATAATTTCGCGATATTTATAAGCCGGAGCGCGAAAATGTTTCGTTCGCGCGTCCCAGACGAACGCTTTCGGGACAATTTCCGATTCGTCCGCGCCTTCTAAAATCAACGTTCCCGATTCAAATTTTAGTTTTAGATTATTTTCCGACATTTACGATAGATTTTAGCAAATTAGCGGATTGTTTGCTGTAAGGAACGCTTTGCCGTCAAGATGACGGCGTTTTTTTTATTTGGAACTTTTCTTTTTTGCATTTCGTAGAAACAAATTGACAAGTTGAGGTTTTGGGCTTTTTTGCTTTGAAGTCGAAAGCAATTGCTGATTGGAGAAACGAGAGTTGGAAGCATTAAAAGCAGTGGCGACGAGTAACGGCGCAGACTTGGCGCGGCGATGTCGTGCCGGCGACGGCGCGGCTTGGGAAGAAATTGTTTCGACTTTTTCGCGCCGGATTTTTAATCTCGCTTACCGTTTTACGTCGAGCGTCGAAGCGGCGGAAGATTTGACGCAGGAAGTTTTTGTCAGGATTTATAAAACGCTCGACCAATACGACGCGAAACAGGGCGATTTGTCGAATTGGCTGATGCGTCTGGCGCGAAACTTGATAATTGACGATTACCGGCATCGCCAGCGCAATCCGCAAAATACTTATGCCGACGACGTTGACGATCATACGTTTCATCTTCGCGCCGTCGGAACATCGGCGCACAAGGAGATCGAACGCCGCGAACTGTGCGTTCAGGTGCAGGAAGGAATTGATAAATTGCCGCCCGATTTGCGAACCTGCGTAATTTTGCGCGACATCGAAGAGATGAGTTATCAGGAAATCGTGGATGTTTTGAAGATTCCCGAAGGAACGGTCAAATCGCGCATCAATCGCGGCAGAATCGAGTTGGCAAAGATTTTGAGAAGGATGAGAGTTGTTACTATTTGATGCTAGGTAAAAATAATGAATATTAACGCTACTGTTGCAAAAGATTTTGAAAAGTATTGATTTTTATCGAAGGATATTGTAGTTTTTTATGAGTTATCAGGATGAAAAAATCTTAAAATGTTCGGAGTTTGAAGAACTTTTGACGGATTATTTGGACAATAGTTTGGACAAACCGACGCACAAAACGGTTGCCGTTCACGCTTTGCGCTGCCCTTTGTGTCACTCGCTTTTGAATGAAGTTAAGGATGCTTTGGAACTTTGTCACGAAATTTCTCCGCCGAAAAATTCGATGACGTATCTCGAAGCGCGGATTTTATCAATGACCACGCCGGATGTGGCGATGGCTTGCGAACAATTTGAAGAACATTTGACCGATTATTTAGACGGATTTTTGCCCGCGCCGATTTTCCATCGTTGGGAACGCCACGCCGTTCTGTGCGACGAATGCACGGATTTGCCGGGCGCGGTAGTGCGTTCAATCGCCGCCTGTTACACATACAAAATGGAAGAACTGCCGATTCCCGCCGGTTTGAACGCAAAAATTTTACAGGCAACTATCGGCACGGAAAAATCACAAAACGTCCGTGCCTCTTGGTTTGATCAAGCAGCGGAATGGCTGCGCGGGTTGAGTTTTCCGATTTCGATTCCGCAGCTTGCGCCGATTGCGCTGATTCTTGCTTTTGCCGCTTTGTTTTTTAGTCAGACAGTTTCCGCCGACGGTTCAATTGCCGGAATGTATCAAAAAAGTTTTGAACTCGCCGGACAAACCTACCGCGAAGGAACAAGTATTATGCTCGGCGACGGAAAACAAATCGAACAAAAAAAGAATCAAGAACCGATCAACGGAATTTACGTCAATAACGAGGAATCTCAAAAATGAACTGTGCTTATCACATTCAAAATGTCGCAGTAGTCAATTGCAACGGCTGCACAAAGCCGTTGTGTCCGACCTGCGATCACCGAATAAAAGGATTTCCTTATTGTCAGGACTGTATCGTTTCCGGCGTTGAACTTTTGCGGAATTACAATCAGGCTTCATATATTCCGAATGTCAAAAGACATACATCGCCTTTTGTTGCAACAATTCTTTCGCTGATTTGTCCCGGACTCGGCGCAGCTTATAACCGACAGACGGTGAAGGCATTGGTTTATTTCGCCGTCTTCGTCGGGCTTTTTCAAATGGCAGTTTTAACCGGCGGAATGCCGCTGTTTGTTCTTGGATTTATCGGAATGTGGCTGTTTGCCGCGCTTGATTCATACCGAACAGCGCGATTGATTCGTTCCGGCGCAGTTTCAGACGGCACGGAAGATATTATTGTGCAAAGATTTTCGGGTAATCCGAAACTTTGGGGAATTATTTTAACAATTCTCGGCGCGTCTTTTTTTCTCAATGCATTTTTCGATTTTCGCTTTTTGATGAGAGGTATTTTGCCCGCTTTACTCATTGGTTTCGGTGTTTATTTACTGCGCGATTTTATTTTCAAATCAAAGGAAACCGAACCAAAATGGAAGAATTATGAAAATCGTGCCGACACGAAAAAATTCTCCGGCGCGTTGAGCGATGTGAGTTTTCGTTCCGAAGAATATGATTCGAATAACAGTTTTGAAACCCAAACTCAAATTCGGAATTGGAAAAACAGGTAGCAAATTTTGGAAAATTTGTGTATTATTACTTTGGGATGATTTTGACTCTGAAAATCAAAACAAATCATTCTATAAAAAATTCAGCAGTTTAGAGGATTTTTATTATGTCAATTTGGATGAAAACCGCAGGAATCTTAGGCAGTTTACTTATTGTTTTAACTTCCGTCAGCTATTTTTCAATAGCCGGTAAATGGGGAAGCGTTTTTGCGATTCTCGCGCTTGTCATTACATTATTAAAACAGATAATCGCATTCGTCGGGTTTTTAACGACGGCAATCAAATTGCTTGTTATTTTATCTTTCGTCGCTCTTCTGCTCGGAGTCGGTTTGATGATTCTACGATCCCGTAAGGAAAGAGTTAAAGCCGAATAATAAGGTTCATCTTAATTTTAACATCAGCCTTCACACAAATTCTGAGATTTGCAATTTGTGAAGGTTTGTGATACCTTCTCACTTCCCGTTCATATTTCATTAGAATAATAAAGGGAAAATTTAATTCCCTAAAAAAGTGTTTTTATTTTTACAAAGACACTTTTGACAAGGTTTCGCGTCAGTCGCCGTTTGGCAGTGCTATCGTGATTCCGCGTGCTAAACCTATTTGAGGTGTCGGCGCGAAATCATATATTTAAGGAGAGCAAAGCATAATGCAGAAGGACGACCGTTCTTATACATTTTTTTTATCACGCAGTACTAAAACAAAAATTTACATTCGCCGTATCGAGGTTTCAAAAAAATTTCTTCATAGCGGCATCTTAAGTTTAATTTTATCATTCGGACTTTTAACACTGGGATTTACAGCATTTACTAACAATAATACATTAGCAAAAGTTGAAACGAATAATTCATCAGACGCTAGTATTGACAACTCAACAACCTAAAGCAACCCCAAAGACTTCAGTAGCCGAATACACCACAATTAACTATGATCGTCCGGCATCGAGCAAAGATTTTGCCGTGAACAGTGGTGGACCTGCAGTTCCGTTTCAGTTGACGGCAGTTGAATCGGAAGTTGAAGAAAATGCGATGGAAACGCAGCTTCGGATGATTGAAAAAACCAGTAATAAGGCGTTTCTGCCGACAATGTGGGCGCATTTGGGCAAAATCAATAACGAATTCGGATTTCGGCGCAATCCGTTCGGCGGACGTTCCTATGAATTTCACGCGGGAATGGATATTGGCGGCGAATACGGCGACGCGGTTATCGCGCCTGCCAACGGTATCGTTACAAACGCTGATTGGCAAGGAGGTTACGGCAATATGATCGAGATTGACCACGGCAACGGTTTGACGACGCGCTACGGACATCTTTCGAGAATCGGCGTGAACGTCGGCGATGTCGTTCAACGAGGTCAATTAATCGGGCTGATGGGTTCAACCGGACGTTCGACCGGACCGCATCTGCATTTTGAGTTGCGGTTAAACGATAAGTCAATCAACCCGCGCCGATTTCTGTCGCCCGAACCGTCTGAAATCAAAGCCTTTAACGCAGATTAAATTTTTACAAATATAAAATGTTACAAAAAAGACTGTTGAAAAATTCCAATTTCAACAGTCTTTTTAATCGTGTAAATACAGACTTCAATTTGTCATTTTTCGTTACGCATTTTTTTTAGCCACCAACGTAAACCGACAAACAAAAAACGCCAGTCTTTAAAGAATTCAGGCGGCTTGCCTTCAAAATAATGCCCGATGAATTGCAAAGTCCAGCCGATAACGAAAAATGAAACCGGCAAAATCCAAAAATTCTTGACAAAAATCGCCACCACAAAAAACGGCAAAGACAATGCAATCATCGGAATTCCGATTTTATGCGTCAATTTATTTATCGGATGATGATGACTTTCCGCATATTCGTCAATCCATTCGTCCCAGGATTTTCCACCCATCATAAGTTTTTTCTCCTTTTGTTTTTCCGCGAGTTTACTACCAATTTTTGATTTTTACAAAGTTTTATTCTACGAATTTAGTATTTTTTCGACACTATTAATTCCAAATTTTCAAAATTTCCTTCTGACGGTAATTTAATCAAATCGGAAAGCAGACGCGAAGGTTTTTCGACATACGCTCTGATTTTGTATTCGTAAGTTTCAAAACCCTTCAATTGGAAACGTCCGAATTCATCGGTTTTTACGCTGGTTAATTCGCTGAAACCTTCGCATTCATCCGAAGCGAGCAGTGAAACTTTCGCACCGCTGATCGGCGTTTTGTCTGCCGCCAAAACTACGCCGGAAAAAACGCGCTCTTTCAACGTCGGAAGCAGCCGAAAATCCGGTATTATTTTTCGTTCTTTTTCAGCGATTGAAATTATTTCAGCGGCGGTTTCGCTGCCGACTCCGGGAAAAAATGTTTTACCAAACTCGGAATTTTCGCGGTGCGGGCAGTTTTGCGGATTTATCGCCAGAAGATACTTTCCGGGCGGAACGACATCAAAAAGAAAACGTCCGCTCTCAGCATTCACCCAAGTCGCCACAGGCGAGTAATGAATATATGGCTTTCCATTTTCGTCAAGCGGTATCAGAGAAATGTATTGCTGCGGCGGCGTTTGCCCGTCGCTCAGCACAACGCCGCCTTCAAGAGAACTCTGCGATGTAGCGTTAAAATTGTAATTGTTGCAGCGTCTTTTATCTTCGTCAATTGAAACATAATGACCGGATGCGTTGCTAGTCGCATAAAGTTCGCGCAACCCGTTTTGAAACTTGGCTTTAACATTATACGAACCGACAGGAACGTTCTGAAAAATGTAAAATCCTCTCTCATCCGATGTCGTTTGAAATTCGCGTTTTCTATATTTTGGAGGTTTTTGTCCCGCAGCGTCTAAAATCTTGACGCTCGTCAGAGTGATTTTCGTCCCCGCAACCGGCAAATATTCGCCTTGATCTTTGAAGGATTTTCGCGCAGTTTGAAAGACGCTTCCAAAAATTTTTCCGCCCGTATCGCCGTTTTCTACCGCCTGTAGATATTCGAGATCAGCCGCCGCGTTTTTTAACAAAACCGTCGCACCGCATAAATGCTCGGTCAATCTTCCGTCTTTTCCGCGCTTGAGATAGGCAAAATATCGTTCGCCCTCTTTAAAGGGAAATCCGCAACTCGCCGTGCTTGGACTTGTTTCTACTTCGACTGTTTTTCCTTCAACACCGCGAACAGCTTTTTCGACTGAAAAATGAACGACCATTCTGCCGTCTTTCTCAATTGAAACTTTTTCAGCCAATCCGATGAAAACGACATCGGAATTCCAGAAAACTCCGCAAGGCTGAAAATTTTTCACCGAACGAGGTCCGGCGCAAGTGCAGGCATCGGATTCAACAGTGAACAAAGCAATCAAAAAAAGTGAAATAAACAACAAAATTATATTTTTTTGAATCAGCATAAATTCTCCGTCAAAGTTTTTGGTTTTCTTTGTGTAAAGATGCGTGACTAACTTGAGAGGTTTGTTTTTAGCGAGATTTTATTGAATGTTTCCCAATTAATATTACTTTCGAGAGAAAAATTTCACACTCAAACCGTCTTCGAGCGACTTAATATTTGTTTGCGAGAATTCATCCAAAAAATCACGCGGCATAAATGTATCGGCATTTTCAATATTTTCAGGAACTTCCGTAACTATCCATTCGTCAATTGAATCCGCGAAATTTTTATAAGTTGTCGCGCCGCCGATAATGAACAAATCGCAGTTTAGATATTTCGACAAAGCCGAAACTTCTTCCGTGCTTCGCAAAAGTAAAACATTCGGCTGATTTTCGATATTCTGCGAATGTGAAAGAATGATATTCAAGCGTTTCGGCAAAGGTTTTCCGATTGATTTCCAAGTATTAAAACCCATTACAACGGCGTGATTCAAGGTTGTTTGTTTAAAAAACTTCAAATCAGCCGAATAATGCCACGGCAATTTTCCGTCTTTTCCGATAGCATAATTTTGTGCAATGGCGACGATGCCGATAATTGCCATAGTTTGTAAATCGTAAAGCACATTTTCTATCTGTGATTCACAATTTTTGCTCCTTTATAAACCGAAACAGGCGAACCTTTCGCCATAAAAATTGAGTCCGGTTTTTCATTTGACAGACCGGAAAATCTTTTGCCGTAGAGTTTGCCGAAATCGCATTTAATTTCATAATCTTTTACGTCAAAAAGTTCCCATCTCGGATGCTCGACTTTGTATTCGTCCGTTCGATTCGCGCCGCGTTTCGTGTAACCCCAATAATGTTCGATGATAAATTCACCGTGTGAATTTTCCGCCGGAACGCCTAAGTTTTTGCCGATTTCAATCTTGATATTATTTCTCGAATTGGCTTTTGACCAAAAATAAGCGAGTTCATCTTTTTCTTTCGTATGCGCCATTTTCCACATTTCATAAGGTTCGCCGTAAAAGGTTTTGGCAACCAGCGCAATTGCGCGGCGCGGAACTATTTCCTTGACGAAAACAACGCCGCGTTTCACTTCGTCCGGCGTTTCGCGCCTCACGTAAAAACGCAGATTTACTTCTTCAAAATTGATATGAAACGGAATCGGCAAACCCAAAATGCGCGTGTCGAGAAACATAAACGCGACAAGGCTCGCGTAACATTTTCCGTCGTGAAAATCCAGTTCAGTTCCTTCCGGCACAAATTCGGCTAACAGCGACGGTTCAATTTGATAATTCGCCATTATCAAATCCTGCCATTTCGCCCTCAAAAATTTTCGCATTTTCAATAAGCTACAACTTTACTTGCAATTATTCAAAAATCTTTTTGCGGAAATGCGTCGTGAATGTAATAATTTCGCTTATTTGACTGGAAATTTTATGAAAATGAATACAAAAATCTTTCAATTATTATTTTTAGCATTTGCGTTATTAGTTTTGACAGCCGACGCACAATGGCAAAAGCAAACAGTTGACACAAAAGCGAGTTTGCGAGGACTTTCGGTCGTCAATAAAAATATCATTTGGGCAAGCGGAACAAACGGAACTTTTTTGCGAACGATTGACGGCGGAAAAACTTGGGCGGTCGGTGTAGTTCCCGATGCCGAAAAGCTCGATTTCCGCGATGTCGAAGCGTTTGATGCAAATACGGCTTACGTTTTAAGCATCGGCGACGGAATGAATTCGCGGATTTATAAAACCATTGACGGCGGAAAAACTTGGAAACTGCAATTTAAAAATACGAATCCGAAAGCGTTTTTCGACGCATTTGCTTTTTGGGACGAAACGCACGGAATTGCAATGAGCGATCCGGTTGATAACAAATACCTTTTGATAAAGACAATTGACGGCGGAGAAAATTGGGAGGCGTTGCCAACCGACAGAATGCCGCCTGCCAGAGATGGCGAAGCCGCATTTGCCGCGAGCGGAACTTGCATCGTAACAACCGGCGATAAAGATGTCTGGTTCGTTACGGGCGGAAAAACGGCGCGGATTTTCCATTCGTCAAACGGCGGTTTAGGTTGGATAGTGAGTTTCACGCAGATTCAAAGCGGCGAGGCTTCACAGGGAATTTTTTCGATTGCCTTTGACGATGCGGCGCAAAAGAGCGTTATTGTCGGCGGCGATTATCAAAAACCGAATGAAACCGACAGAACTCTCGCGCTTTCAAAAGACGAAAAATCGTGGCATAATGCTTCGGGTTTGAACGGCTATCGTTCCGGTGTAACTTTTATTGATAAAAAAACATTGATTGCCGTCGGTTCGAGCGGCTCGGATATTTCCCGCGACGGCGGAAAAACGTGGAAAAATCTTGACAAGGAAAATTATAATTCAGTTCAGGCAAAAGGTAAAAATGCGATTTGGGCAGTCGGCGTAAACGGATTGGCTGCTAAACTAACGATAGAAAAATGACACGAAAGGAATTATCAACGTGGCAGCGTTGGCTTGCCGAAAAAAAGCGGCAGCGCGGTCGGCGTGCGCTTGAACGGCAGCTCGATTATCAGGAAAAAAAAGCTGAACAAATTAATGGAAATGAGATTGGAATAGGTTTATCTGTAATAGAACACGCCCAAGCAATCCGCAAAAAATTGGAAAAAATACAACCGATTTCCGGTGAAAATCGTATTTTGGAAGTCGGAAGCGGAGCGCACGGTTTAATTTTCGGCTTCGGCAATAAATTCAAAGTCGGCATTGACCCGTTGGCGGTTGATTACCGGAGATTATTTCCGGCGTGGCAGCGAAATGTTCAAACCATCGCCGCCATCGGTGAAAAACTTCCGTTTGCCGACGCTTCTTTCGATGTCGTTTTGAGCGATAATGTCATTGATCACGCGGAAAATCCGATTAAAATTGTTGAAGAATTGGCGCGGGTTCTCAAGCCCGAAGGCTTGCTTTATTTTACGGTAAATATTCATCATCCGATTTATTCGGTGGCTTCGGCGGCGCACGGCTGGTGGAACGCGCTCGGCATTCGCTTTGAATTATCGCCGTTTGCCGACCACACGATTCATTTTACCGAAAATAAAATAAAGGAGGTTTTCGCCCGCCTGCCTTTTCAGGTGTTGGAGGAAAATTCTTCGATAGAGCAAACAAAAGCTGAACATCGCCAAATAAAGCCAATTCATTTTGAGAGTATTTTGAAAAAAGTTTTCTTCAAAAATGCCCTTTTTGAGGTAGTCGCCATCCGTAAATAATCAACCGAAAATACTTCTCACTTTATCCATAAAAGATTCGTCTTGAAAATCAATATCTTCTATTTCAGCTAATTGTTCGAGCAGTTTGCGCTGTTCTTTATTCAAAGTTTTCGGCGTAATCAAGGTGACGGCGACGAATAAATCGCCTTTGCCGCGACCGCCGAGCGCGGGCATTCCGTTTGATTTAATGCGAAAAACCGTTCCCGTCTGCGTTCCCGCCGGAATTTTTAAGTCGGCTTCACCGTCCAAAGTTTTAACTTTGATTTCCGCGCCGAGCGCGGCTTGCGCGAAAGTTACCGGCGCGGCGGAATATAAATTCGCACCCTGTCGTTCAAACATTTCGTGTTCGGCGACGTGAATGACGACGAACAAATCGCCCGAAACGCCGCCCTGCGTTCCCGCTTCGCCTTCGCCGTTGATTCGCAGACGCGAGCCGGTTTCGACACCCGCCGGAATTTTTATTTCGAGTTGTTTTTCCTTTTCGACGCGCCCCGCGCCGTGACATTTTTTGCACGGATTTTTGATGATTTGTCCGCGCCCCGCACAGGTCGGGCAGGTTCGCATTACGCTGAAAAAACCTTGCTGATAACGCGTTTGTCCGCTGCCGCTGCACGTCGGACAGGTTTCAGGAGTCGCGCCGTTTGCCGTGCCTTTGCCGTCGCATTCGTCGCATTTTTCGAGACGCGGAATGCGAAGTTTCTGCTCTTTGCCGAGCGCGGCTTCTTCGAGCGTAATTTCCAAATCATAGCGCAAATCCGCGCCGCGCTGCGCCGATGTGCGCGACGACGCGCCACCGCGCTGTCCGCCGAACATATCGCCGAAACCGAAAAGGTCGAAAATATCTTCAATATTGGAAAATCCGGGATTAAATCCCGCGCCGCCCGCGCCCGCGCCAACGCCCTGATGTCCGAAACGGTCATACGCCGCGCGTTTTTGCGCGTCCGACAACACTGAATAGGCTTCCGCCGCTTCCTTAAATTTTTCTTCCGCCGCGTGGTCGTCCGGGTTTTTGTCGGGATGATGTTTAATCGCCAATTTGCGATACGCCGCTTTAATTTCCACTTCGGTAGCAGTTTTGGTTACTTCTAAAATTTCGTAATAATCGCGTTTGCTCATAATTTGTAATTCCAAATTTCAGGTTTCAAATTTCAGATTTTATTCGTTCGTCCTCAACGCAAAAATCTGATAATTTAAAAACTGAAAATCCAAGTTTCGCATAATCGAACTTGGACAATCTCTTATTATAAATGGTAAATGGTAAATGGTAAATTGATAATTTAAGATAAATTCGATATTTACCTCTTGCCATTTTTCATTTACCATTAAAAATATGCTTTTAGTGATAGACAATTACGATTCCTTCACCTATAACCTCGTGCAGTATTTAGGTGAACTCGGCGCGGAAATGGTTGTCAGGCGCAACGACGAAGTGACGATTGAAGAAATCGAAAACGATATTAAACCTGAAAAAATACTAATTTCGCCGGGACCCGGAACACCCGATGATGCGGGCATTTCGCTCGAAATTTTAGAAAAATTCGCGGACAAAGTGCCGACTTTGGGCGTATGTTTGGGACATCAATCAATCGGACAATTATTCGGCGGCAAAGTTGTTCGCGCCCCGGAACCGGTTCACGGCAAGCCGGTCGAAATCATTCACGACGGGAAAACAGTTTTCGCCGGATTGAGCGATAATTTTCAAGCCGGACGTTATCATTCGCTGATCGTCGAGCGCGATTCACTGCCCGAATGTCTGGAAATTTCCGCCACATCGCCCGACGGTTTGATTATGGGTTTGCGGCATAAAACATACAAAATCGAAGGCGTTCAGTTTCACCCCGAATCAATTTTAACGCCGGAAGGCAAAAAACTTTTGCGGAATTTTCTCGAAATGTGAGGAAATTAGTGTTCTCAAAAATCCAACTTTGTTTTATCGGCACTGATTCCCAAATTTTTCATTCGGCGATGCAGATGGCTGCGGTCAACACCCATTAATTCGGCGGCGCGAGTGATATTACCGTCGGCTTCGGCGAGTTTGTGAATGATAAATTCGCGCTGGTAAGCGTCGGTTGCGTCTTTGAACGACGGAAATCGAAAACTCGAGGCGGGCGCGGAAGTTTTCGCGTCAAATTCGGGCAAATCGTCCGCCGACACCTTTTGCTTGCCGTGCATAATAATCACGCGCTCGATAGTGTTGCGAAGTTCGCGCACGTTGCCGAGCCACGCATAGTTTTGCAGCGCGGAAATCGCTTCGTCGGTAAAGTTTTTCGCCTTTTTGCCGTAATCCGCCGAGAATTTTTGATTGAAATGCTCAATTAAAAGCGGCACGTCTTCCAATCTTTCACGAAGCGGCGGAATCTGAAACGGAATAACATTTAAACGATAAAATAAATCAGCACGGAAATCGCCGTCTTCGATCAAATCCGAAAGCGGTTTATTCGTCGCGGAAATCACGCGCACATCAACTTTAATTGGCATATTGCTGCCGACAGGTTCAAATCTTTGCTCTTCCAAAACGCGCAGCATTTTCGCCTGCACGCGCGGCGACATATCGCCGATTTCGTCAAGAAAAAGCGTCGCGCCGTCGGCGATTTCAAACTTTCCTTTTTTCGCCGTCATCGCGCCGGAAAACGCACCTTTCGCGTGTCCGAAAAGTTCCGATTCGACCAAATCTTCGGGAATCGCGGCGGAATTTATCTCTACAAACGGCGCGTTTTTGCGTTTTGACTGCGCGTGAATCGCCCGCGCAACCAATTCTTTGCCCGTTCCCGATTCGCCCGAAATCAAAACCCGTCCGTCAGTCGGCGCGACAATCGCAATCTGTTTTCGCAGCGCACGCATCGCAATCGAATCGCCGATCATTTGATATTCTTCGTTTAATTGTTCGGTCAAAGTCTGATTAGCGCGTTCCAAATCTCTCTGCTTAATCGCGTTTCTGACGGTGAGAATTGTTTTTTCGAGCGACAGCGGTTTTTCGATAAAATCAAACGCGCCGAGCTTCGTCGCATTAACGGCGGTTTCGATATTTCCGTGTCCCGAAATCATCACAACCGCCGCATCGTTTCCGTTCCCGCGTAATTTTTTCAGCGTTTCCAAACCGTCAATCGCAGGAAGCCAAACGTCGAGCAAAATACACGCGAAATTATTTGTTTCAACCGATTTCAGACACGCTTCGCCCGATTCGACGGTTTCCACATCAAAACCTTCGTCTTCCAAAACGCCGCGCAAAGTTTCGCGGATTCCGCGTTCGTCGTCAACGATTAAAATTGAATTAAGCATTTTTATGGGATAACAATTATCGTTCCGAATTGACGAAAATGTTTATCGAATGAAAAAGCATGTGTGATGCCGAATTTTTCGCAGACAAATTTGCTTGAGCAATCGGTAAACTCCATTTTTTATCGGAGAATTGTTGAAACATTTTCCAAGTCTGCAAAATATCTTCTTCCGACAAATAATAAATTTTTGCCAATAAACCGCGAAAAAAAAGATTGCCAACTTCTAAAGCCTTTTGATTTTCGCCTCTGGCACGAAGTAAAGTAAGCGTTTCATCTACAATGTAATCGGTAGTAAACAACGGCTCTTTATTGGCTTCCAGCCAAATTCTTGCAATTTCGTAATCGTCATCATCCGTTACAACACTCGCAAACCAACCGCCTGAATCAACAAAAATCATTTTTCATTTGCCTTCCCGTATAAAATTCGGTCGTGGTCGCGGTTCGAGAATTTTTCGCCATTTCCTTTCATCGGCAAAGCGGCAATTTCCGCCAAAAGTTCGGCGGGCGTTTTCTTTTGCGCTTCTTCTGTTTCTTCAATTTCGTCGGCATAGCGCAGCGACGCGGCGGCAAATTCCCGTAAGTCTTCATCCGTCCATTCGTCGCTTTCATCAATATTTTCAGTTTTGCCGTAACGCTCACGCAAAAAAGCGACAAAATCTTTGACTTCGGCAGCTTTGTCCGACGGCAAAGTTTTTAAATCTCTCAAAATTTCTAATGTTTGTGTGTCGGTCATAATTTTTAAATTATACATTCAATAGCTTAAAGTTTCACGATTCAATCCGCCTGCATCATCAACAATTAAAATTGAATTTGTCATTCAGCAATGTCTTCTAATTTTTTCCTTACCGACCATTTGATTTGTTTGACTTCATCGCTTTCCAAATAACCTTTCGGGTCTTTGCAAAATCTGTAAGAATTTGAGTTTTTCATTTCTTCAACAAATAAATCTAAGTCAGGTTCAATAATAGTGCCGTTTTTCGTCAGCAAAACGCAACCACATACTTTTGCAAACTCCAGCACAATTTTCGTAAATTTTTCGTCCCATTCGCCGACGTTAAAGCGGCAAAAGATTGATATTTTGTCTTTATCTTCGCAATTAATTGTAATGTGAGTTCCATTATCGTAATCTCCCCAATTATAATTTTTTTTAGCCCATTTAAGCTGTTCTTTTTGACCTAACGGCATCAGAAAGTCTTCATAACTATTTGGCAAATTAACTCCTTCATCTAAGTCTTCTTTCCACAAAATTTCATCATCAATCGCTTTTGGTAATATTCCAAATCGTTTAATTAAATTCATTCGTGGAATAAAATCAATTGAAAACTGCCAGATTGCCATAATTTACCTCAAACAATAACAGGTAATTCTACAATAAACTTCGCGCCTTTGGAAGAATTATTGACGGCACGGATTTTGCCGCGATGTTCGGAAATTATTCTTTGGACAATCGCCAAACCCAAACCCGTGCCGCGTCCTTTGGTGGAAAAATACGGCTGAAAAAGTTTTTGCAAATCCGGCGGCGCGATGCCTTTGCCGTTGTCGGTGATTTCCGCGCAGATTAAATCACGCGCTTTGTCGTAGAAAGTTTTGATGGAAATTTGTTTGTCCGTTTGGTTTTCGTCAAACGCTTCAAACGCATTTTCGATCAGATTGACGAACACGCGCTTTAATTGTTCTTCGTCAACCATTGTCGGCGGGAGGTTTTCGGCGAGATTTTGCTCGATTTTTACGTCCGTAAAACGATCTTCGTATAAATCCGCCGATTGTTTGATAATTTCATTCAAATCGCCGCTTTCGAGCCGCACATTCGGCAATCGCGCAAAGCGTGAAAATTCGTCAACCATTGATTTTAACGAATTAACTTCGCGCAAAATCGTGTCTGTTCCTTCTTTGATAACTTTCGCCGTTTGGTCTTCGGGCTTTTGGTCTCCTATTTTCGGTTTAAAAACTCCCAAAAGACTTTGGACTTTAGACTTTGGACTTTGGACTAAAGCGAAGCGTTTAGCGATTCGTTCGGCTGAAAGTTGAATCGGAGTCAGCGGATTTTTGATTTCGTGCGCCATTCTTCGGGCGACTTCCGCCCATGCCGAAGCTCGCTGCGCCGAGATAAGTTCACTTAAATCTTCAATTACAAGAACCACGCCGCCCGCTTCGCCGAAAGAGCGCGGCAGCGCAGTCGCAGTCAAAGCGACGGGCAAAGTTTCGTTTGCCGGCGCGTTTCCGTCGGCGTGTTCGCGTCGGAGAACTGTTTGTTCGCTCGCTTGTCCGATGCGTTTAGCGCGATTTAAAAGCCTTTCCAAAATGGCGCGATTTTCTTCGTTGACGAGTTGTTTTAATTCAAATTCGGCAAAATCAGCCGTTTCGAGTTTGAAAATTTCAATCGCGGCTTTGTTAATCGTCGTGATGCGATTTTCGCCGTCAAAAGAAATTACGCCGGTTGAAAGCGATTGCAAAATTGTTTCGATATATCGGCGGCGTTCGCTCAATTCGGCGGAATTTGCTTCGAGTTTCGCCGACATTTCGTTAAATGTAGAAACGAGTAGCGCGAGTTCGTCTTCGGCGAAAACGTCCACGCGATGCGTCAGATTTCCCCGCGCGATTTCGTCTGCGCCTTCAGCTAAAGCCTTGAGCGGCACTGTCAAACCGCGTGCGATGTAAAATGCCGTCCACGACGACGCGAAAATCAGAAGAAACGTCAAAACGCCGAGCGTCGAAAGTCCGATTTGACGAAATTTAATCAATTGCGGCTTCAATTTATCAAATTCGACGAGCGATTTTTCCATCCTTTCATTGACATTCGTTTCGGGACGCAAATCGGGAATGAGAACGAGTTTTCTGCCGTCGGCAAATTTTGCGACGGCAGCGTCAAAGCCTTTGCCGTCCGACAGCGACGGATTGTTAAATTTGTTTTGCCGAACGAAATTTAGCGTGTTTTCGAGTTCGATTTGCTGTTCGTCAGTGATGTTTTTTTCGCTTTTCGCCAAAATTTCGTTATCTGCCGAAAGAATTTCAAGATGTGTCAAACTTCCGCGCTCGACAATTTCGGTCAAATTTTTGTCGGCAATTTCGCGCCCGTCCAAAATCGTCGCCAACATTCGCGCCGTTTCGTTCGTTTTTATATTTTGATTTTCAACCGCCTGATTCTGCATTTGGCGCGTTTCTCTAATCACGCTTTCGGGAATTTGGGCAAAAGAGCGTTCGAGAAAGCGATTCATAAAAAAATACGTAAAAAACGCCATTGCGATAATCGGCAGCAAACTGACGGCGAAAAAATATTTCACCAGCCGCGATTTTATTTTTGAACCGAGAATCAGTGCGCGGCGTTCCTGTCGAAGTTTCAGAAGACTGCGAACGAAGATAAAAGCGAAGATGACGAAGGCGATAAAATTTATCGAAAGCAGCGCGTAAAGCGCGAGCGTATCGCCTGCCGATTCAATCGTGAAACTTTTCCAGAGATTCGACGACTGCAAAACGACTAACAAAGTGAGCAATAGAAAAACAAAACCGCCAAGAATCCACGGCGGCGAGCGTTTTTTTATTTTAACTTTTCTTTCTTTTTCGCCCGTCATTTTGTCAGTTTAGCATAAATTGAAATTAACTTTTTCGCTTTTGTTCAATTGCTCGATTAATCATTTTTAGACAGATATTTTTTGCCTTTGAGCTTTTCCGGCAGCAAATTTTCCTTTGTGTAAAGTTCGTAATCTTTGCCGTAATCCAAATCTTTCATTAATTTTGTCGGTGCGTTGCGAAGGATATTCGGCACGGGCAGATTGCCGTGTTTTTTCGCGTCTTCGAGCGCGGATTTGTAGGCGTTATACGCGCTTCGGTCTTTTTTGCAGTTGGCTAAATAAGCGACTCCGTGCGCGAGATTGATGCCGCATTCGGGCAAACCGATAGTTTCAACGGCGCGAAAAACGGCGTTGGCGACGACAAGTGCGGTCGGCTGCGCGAGTCCGACATCTTCGGAGGCAAAAATGACCATTCGCCGCGCGATAAATTTCGGGTCTTCGCCGCCGGAAATCATTCGCGCCAGATAATAAAGCGCGGCATCGGCTTGGCTCGCCCGCATTGATTTGATGAATGCGCTGATGACGTTGTAATGTTCTTCGCCCTGTTTGTCGTAACGCAAAAATTTCGATTGCAGCGTATTTTTCAAATTTTCGACGCTTACCTTGTTTTCGTAAAGCCGCGCCGTATTTTCAATCATCGTAATCGCCTGCCGCGCGTCGCCGTTCGCCATTTGAATCAGCCAATCTTTTGCTTTCGCGTCTAATTTTTGATTTGTCCGGTCAATAATTTCCGCCATTTCCTCCGCCGAAAGTTCTTCCAGAACAAAGACGCGAAGCCGCGAAAGAAGGGCGGGAATTACTTCAAAACTCGGATTCTCCGTCGTCGCGCCGATTAAAATCAGTTCGCCGTTTTCGACGAACGGCAACAGAAAATCCTGCTGCGCTTTGTTAAAACGGTGAATTTCGTCGAGAAACAAAATGCGCGGACGATTTTCCAAATTTTGACTTTTGACGATCTTGCGAATGTCATCTTTGCCGGCTGAAACCGCCGAAAGTTCATATAACTCCGCGCCGATTGAATTGGCGTAAATCCGCGCCAAAGTCGTTTTCCCGACTCCGGGCGTTCCCCACAAAATGAACGAAAAAATATGTTTCTGCTCAATCGCCAATCGCAGCGGTTTGCCTTCGCCGACCAGATGTTTTTGCCCGACATAATCTTCTAAAATTTGCGGTCGAATTTTATTTGCCAGAGGTTCCATAGAAAGTTATTTTTCGTCCATCATAAACCGATAACCGACACCGCGCACGGTTTGCAAAATTTGCGGATTATTCGGCTCGTCTTCCAAATATCGCCGCAGACGCACGATGAAATTGTCAATCGCACGCGTGTCCGTGTCTTCGTGCAAATTCCAAACTTCGTCCAAAATCGTTTTGCGCGAAACCGCATTTCCCGCATTTTCAATCAGATGCCGCAAAAGTTTGGCTTCCATCAAAGTCAAATGAATCGTTTCTGTTTCGGTGCTGATTTCCAGATTCGGAAAATTGATAATTTTATTGTTGATGACGAAAGTTTCCTTTGAAATCGGCGAAGTCCGGGCGGAATTATTTTCGCGTTTGAGCCATTCGCGCCGCCGCAAAAGTCCGTTCAGACGCGCCATAAAAATCGAAAGTTCAAAAGGTTTCGGCAGATAATCGTCCGTTCCGGCTTCAAATCCCTGCAAAACATCTTCGGGACGATTCCGCGCCGTGAGCATCAGAATCGGCGTAAAATTTTCGGCTTCGCGCAAAGTTTTGGCGACCGTAAAACCGCTCAACTCCGGCAGCATCACGTCCAAAACAATCGCGTCAAACTCTTTGTCTTCAACCAGTAAAATCTCCAAAGCCTGTTTGCCGTCGCCCGCGATTTCAACTTCAAAATCTTCGGCTTCGAGATTAAATCGCAAACCGTCTGCAATGTGTTGTTCGTCTTCAACGATTAAAATTTTCATATCTCTGAATCGTAAATCGTGAATCGCTAAGAAAAAAACTTCGACTTTTCTGCAATGAATCTTAAAAATCAGTTCGATTTACAATTTACGATTCACGATTTTAGGAAGCTGCAAAATAAACGTGCTTCCTGCTTCTCCTTTGCTTTCTACCCAAATTTTTCCTTTGTGTTTTTTAACGATGGCGCGAACTATATAAAGTCCCAAACCCGTGCCTTTGGCTTTCTGCGTCGAAACGTCCGAAATGCGGTAAAACCTTTTAAAAATCCGCTTCAATTCATTTGGCGCAATTCCGACACCGAAATCTTTAACACGAATTTCGACGGTTTTTTCGTTCCAATCCTTTAATTTAACCAAAACTTTTATATTGTCTTTTGAATACTTTACGGCGTTATCAATCAGATTTGTAAAAACCGTCTGCAATTCCGCCGCGTCGCCTGAAACTTTTATATTGTTTTCAACGTCGGCAAATTCGATTGTATTTTCACTTAAATTATAACGACTGCGGATTATTTCGATTGATTCTTTGAGAAGTTTTCCGAGATTTATTTCCGAGATATTTAATAAATTCTTGCGCTCGCGCGTTTGTCCGGCTTGCAGAACTTGTTCGACCGTATTCAAAAGACGATTGCTGTCGGAAATCATTATGTCGTAAAATTCACGGCGTTTTTCTTCCTCAACTTCACGCGTTTTTAAAGTTTCCAGATAAAGCCGAATTGACGCAATCGGCGTTTTAAGTTCGTGCGTAACGGCATTTAAAAATGCGTCCTGCTGTTCGTTGCGGCGAATTTCGCGGAGCAAAAACGTCGTGTTCAAAACCAAACCCGTGATAATCAGAGCGAAAAATATAACACCGAAAACGAGCAGCGCGACTTCGCGTAGGTTGAGTAAAATCCAGCCGACGTTCAAAGCGACCGCCAGCGCGACCAAGCATATTCCCAATACCAAAACGGCAACCGTAGTTTTTCGCCTTCCGACAACACGCATTCTTAAAGGATAAAGGATAAAGGCGAAAGGCGAAAGGTTAAGTAAAGACAAAACAAAAGTTAAGGCGAAAGTTTCCGAAGATGATTCCGAAACTTTCGCCTTTATCCTTTATCCTTTAGTTTACGCTGCTTCCTGAAACGGTTCGGCTTGAATTTCCTTTTCAATTTCGTAGCCGTAAACATCGCTGACCAAACCTAATTTTTCTAAAAATTTGATCTGCACCCAATTGACATCGAATTCATACCACGTCAAACCGTGTCTTGCCGAACGCGGATGCGCGTGATGATTGTTGTGCCAGCCTTCGCCGAATGTAACTGCGGCAATCAAACCGTTATTGCGCGAATCATCGCGCGTTTCAAAACGTCTCGAACCCCACAAATGAGTCGCCGAATTGACCAGCCACGTCGAATGCCAGCCGATGACCTGACGCAGGAAAATTCCCCATAAAACCATCGAAAATCCGCCGATGAAATATAGAATAACCGCAGCAATAATCGGTGTAACGTAATAATAATTTGACATAAAGCGGTGAACTTTGTCCTTCATCAAATCCGGCGCGTAACGCCACTGCGTTTCTTCGGTTTGATTTTGCGCCGTGCCTTGAAAAATCCAGCCGACATGCGCCCAAAATGTTCCGCCGCGCGGTGAATGCGGGTCTTTTTCGGTTTCGGTAAAAGCGTGATGAATGCGGTGCGTCGCCACCCAGTTGACCGCGCCCGACTGCAAACCGAGCGTTCCACAGAAGGTCAGAAAATACTCGACGAACTTCGGTGCTTTAAAGCCGCGATGCGTCAAAAGACGATGATAACCCATCCCGATTCCCCAACTTCCGGCGATCCACCAAGTTACGGCGGCGGCAATTAAATTTGACCAGCTAAATGTAAATAAAGCGGCAATTGCCAAAATATGAAAAAGAATAACCACCGAAATAGTTACCCATTGTAATTTGTCCGATTCTGCGTGTTGAAATTTTGATACGTTCTCCATTTATGAAAATCCCTTTTTATTATTGAAAAATTATTGTCTAAATCCTGTCAGCGCAGGTTAGATGTCAATATTAACAGCTTTTCGGCGGTGCAATTGTAAGACTTTTGTAATAGCGTAGTTAAATGGTATTTTGTAGTAAATAAGGTATAATCAAAATGCCGCGAAATTTTGTAAATGTATAAATAACACAAAGTGTTTGGGAGAAAAAAATGAGAGAAAACGATTCGATGACAGTTGAAAAACCGCAAAGCAATTTGACTCGTTGGGGACTTTACGCCTTGATCTTACTGATGGTTTTTTTGATAGGTTTTATACCAATGTGGCTGCAAAAAAAGGATGTTGCACAGCAGTTAGACGCGACACAAAAAGAGCTTCGCAAATCCGAGATCAAAGGCTTGCTGACAACGGCAATCGTCGAATCAAAGCGCGGCGAATATGAACCGGCGCGGCAGGATACGAGCGAATTTTTCACGCGGCTTGACGCTGAAATTAAAAAAGGTGAAGAAAGTGCGTTGACAAGCGAAGAACGCGGTAAACTGAAAACTATTTTTGACAACCGCGACAGCACAATTACGATGCTCGCACAGCGCGATCAAGCCTCGACTGAACGGCTGACCGATATTTACGTAAATTATCAGGCGGCATTCGGGCAAACATCAACCGCTCCGCAGGTTTCGCCGACCATTACCGCATCGCCAGCCGTTTCGCCCGTTTTAACTCCGGCGACACAACCGACTCAGTAGGTTCAGCCGACTTATTAAGCCGTTACCGACTTCTGGAAAAAAAACTATGCTGCGGCATCGTTATTAAATTTAATGTAAATTTAATAACGATGCCGCACTTTAAAACTTCGGTAAAATCATTATACTTTCTTTTTGCTTAAAAAAACTCGAAAGAATTTTTGAGCAAAACAAAATTTGATTAAAAGCGAACACATATCTTAGGCATATTTGATTTGCTAAACTAAATCAGAGTCTCTCGAATAAAATGATCGACAAAGATTTAAAAAATATTTTAGTAACAGGCGGCGCGGGTTTTATCGGTTCACATTTGGTTGAAAAACTGCTTGCCGAAGATGATTGGCAAGTAACCGTTATTGATAATTTCAATGATTTTTACAACCCTGAATTTAAACGCGCCAATATTTCTCATTTTTTAGAAAATCCGCGTTTTTCG
>JBBSIE010000040.1:0-31757 GCA_038232235.1 Pyrinomonadales bacterium
AAACAAGTATCATTCGAGATGCCGTCAGAGCATATTTGTCGAATCCTCGTTATCTGCTTCTGCCAACTGCGTAAGTTCTATTATATTTAATTATATTTAATAATTAAAGACAAAAGTTTTACGATTAAAAGTTAAAGGGAGAAAAAATGTTAGCCGTTCTCGGTGCGTTGTTCGCAAATGGTTTAATCACAATTTTAGAATTTATTGCCACCGTTTTTACCGGTTCTTCGGGAATGATGGCGGAATCTCTGCATTCATTGGCGGACACGACGAATAGGTATTTTTGTTGCTCGGACTGCGTTTTTATACACGTCCCGCGTCGGAAAAACATCCGTTCGGTTACGGCAAAGAGCGATTTTTCTGGTCTTTTATCGCCGCGATTTTTATTTTCGGAGTCGGTGCAACTTACGCCATTTACGAAGGCATCGAAAAAATCAGGCATCCGCACACGATTGAAAATCTGGCTTGGGCATATTGGGTTTTAGGGATTTCGTTTGTTTTGGAAGCCGGTTCAATCGGTTTGGCACTTTATCAGGAAGTTAAAGAAGCGCATCACGAAGGATTGACTTTCGGACAGTATTTGGAAGAATCAAAAGATCCGACGGCGAAAACCGTGATTTTTGAAGATTCGGCGGCACTGCTCGGAATTGTTTTGGCGGCTGCCGGACTGCTTTTAGGACAATATAAAGTTCCGCCATACGAAGGCGTGATGTGGGACGGCATCGCTTCGGTCGCCATCGGAATCGTGTTGGCAATTGTCGCGTTTTCGCTGGCACGTTTTTCGCGTGGACTTCTTTTGGGCGAAGCGGCGATACTGAAAGATGTCGAAAATATCCGGCAGGCGATAGAATTGCACAAAAGCGTCAACAAAGTCGTCAAACTTTTGACAATGCATCTTGCGCCAAAACAAATTTTGGTCAACGCGCACATTAATCTTAAAAATGATTTGACCAATGAGCAGATCGTCAAGTGCATCGGCGAAATTGAAAAAGATATAAAGAAAATTGAGCCGAAAGTTGATATGATATTTTTGGAAACATCGAGCCTCAGCGAAAGCGCGGTTAAAGCGGTTTAAGGAAAACTCCAGATTTCAAATTAAAAAATGTGGAATCTTGAATTTAAAAAATGCAGTTTAACGATTATATTCCGACAATAAACACCTTGCGAAATGTCTTGGACATCACGTTGGTCTTTATTCTCGTTTATGTCGTTCTGAAACTTCTGCGCGGAACGCGGGCTGTGCCGACGGTGGTCGGAATGGTGATTTTGGCTCTGCTTTATTGGTTTGCGGTTGCTCAGGAACTTGCCACACTCGAATTCGTTTTGCGTTCCGCCGTGCTTTATATCGGTGTGGCGATTATTGTGCTTTTCCAATCGGAAATTCGGCAGGCGTTGATTTATTTCGGCAATCGTCTGCGTTTTCCGGTTCTGCATCGTCAAACCGGCGGACTCGGCGAAACGATTTATGACGAAATTGTTCTAGCGGCGACGACGCTTTCGACGGAGAAAACCGGCGCGTTGATTGTCATTCAACGTAATGTCGGTCTGCGAAATTTTATTGACGCGGGCGTACAGCTTGATGCCAGAATCAGTTATGATTTGCTCGTAACGATTTTCAATCCGTCAACGCCGCTGCACGACGGCGCGGTAATTATTCATAATGAACGGCTTGCCGCCGCTTCCGTTTTTTTGCCGCTGACAAAAAATCCGGGCATTTCGCGCGAACTCGGAACGCGCCACCGCGCCGCCATCGGAATAACGGAAGGAACGGACGCGGTAACGGTTATCGTTTCTGAAGAAACGGGTTTGATTTCATTTGTTGAAAACGGAATTTTGAAACGAAATTTAGACACGACCGCGCTTCGCACTTTGCTGCTTGAAGCAATGGATATGCCCGTTATCGAAACAAAACGCGAACCAACCAAAACCATGAAAGAATCCGAAACAGAGATAACTGTCGGATAGAAGTCTGAAAATGCTTTCACAAACCGAGAAATTTTCTCCGAAAGAAGAACGGCAATTTTTATTTCGCCGTTTATTTCGGCGTGTGTTTGTTGATGACTGGGTTATCAAAGCCGTGGCAATGGTCATTACATTTGCGTTGTGGCTCGGCGTAACCGGACTTCGTGATCCGATTGATGTGCGTCTTAGTAGTATTCCAATGTCGCTGCGTTTTTCAAATGAAATCGAAGCGGTTAATTCACCGATTCAGGAAGTTAATATTGTTGTAACCGGCGATAACCGCAAAATTAATCAGATAAATAAAAATGAGTTAATCGTTTCGGTAGATTTAACCGATGTGCAGGCGGGAGATCGAAGAATTCAACTAACGCCCGAAAATGTTAACGTCGAACTGCCGACGGGCGTAAAACTCACGGAAATTCAACCAAATAATATCTCCGTTAAATTGGAAAACGTCATCGAACGAGAAGTTACCGTCAAAGCCGATACCGAAGGCAGCGTCGCCGAAGGTTTCGAGATTTATAATGTCGCGGTTCTGCCGAGCAAAGTACGTGTCCGCGGACCTGAAAGTTTCATCAACTCGCTGGATTTTGTTTCAACTGAAAAGATAGACGTTGAAAGCCGCAGTGAAAATTTCACTGCGCGACAAATTGACTTAAACGTCGTTACTCCGAAGATAACCTTGATTGATACGGTAGTTGATGTTGTTTTCAATGTCGGCGAAAAACGGATTGAAAGACTTTTTATTGTTCCCGTTCAAACCGAAAAAGAAAAGCAAACGGCAACCGTTATTTTATACGGCGCACACACGGTTTTAGATACTTTGAAACCGGAAAATCTGCAAGTTGAAACAGTTAAAACGGATTCGGGCGAAAACTCTATCCGTTTGATTTTGCCTTCCGATATTCAGGGAAAAGTCGAGATTAGAAAGTTTAAGATCAATTAAAATCTGCTCGTAATTTGTGAATTCAAGATCAAAAACATAATTTATAAATCAAAATTTTCAGCCGCATATTTTTTTGATTTCTCAACAGAAGCTTCCTCACAAATAAAACCGATATAATTATCGGGTCTGAGCAATACAATGAAAGACCGGTTTGCGCCGAAGATTTCCGAGATATTCGGATAAAGTGAAAATTCGTGAAAATTAAATAATTCATCCGGCAGAATTTCGGCAAAGTTCGGCGGTTTATTTTTGCCGTCGAAAAATGTCAGCAGATGAAATTTCGGTTCTTTCAATTTTTCATAAACACTCGCGCCTTCAATTGTAAAATACGGCATTCGGTCGCCTGCTTTGACTGCAAAATTCCCGTCCGTCTCGCTCAGAGATGAATGACGGTAATTAATCCCGATTTGGGAAATAATCGGAAAAATAAGTTCTTTAACCGCATCGAATTTCAAAGCGAAACCGACAATATACGGGAAAACGTGCAGACGAAAGAAAGCCGTTATCGGCTCTTCGCTCGCGCCGAAATCAAATAAACGATCAGTCGTTTGCAGCAATTTTTTCGCATTGGCGAGGCGTTCTTCGTTATAGGTCTCCAACAATTTTACGTCTGACTTTCCGAGCAAGACCAACGCCATTTTCCACGCCAGATTGTAAGCGTCCTGAATTCCGGTGTTCATTCCCTGCGCTCCGGCGGGCGTGTGAACGTGCGCCGAATCGCCGGCGAGAAAACATCTGCCGAGCGAGAATTTACTGACGCGGCGCGAATGAACTTTATAAACCGAAAACCAGTTGACGTGCGAAATGTCGAGATTTAATTGCGTGTCTTCAATGACCCGTTTTTCGATTTCCTCGTATAAAATATCGCCTTCGTCCTTGGCAAATTCTTCTGGAAAAGTGCCGACGATGCGGTAACGATTTTCGCCGACCATCGGAAAAAAAGCGAGAAGACTGTTTTTCATTAAAAAAAGCATCAATGCGTCGTGCGAAAACTGCCAGTCAATCTGCACATCTGCGACGTAGAAAAGACGCTCGAACGTGCTGCCTTCAAATTCGAGTCCGAGCGTGTGCCGGACAAGACTTTTCGCGCCGTCGCAGCCGACGAGAAACTTTGCTTCAATCGTGCCGGTTTCGCCGTCGTCATTTCTATAATTCGCCGTTACACTTTCCACATCCTGCGTAAAACTTTCAAGCCGTGTTTGCCACCAAACTTTATTTTCGTGTGATTTAAGATGGTCGTATAAAATCTTTTCGTGTTTGCCCTGTTCGACGAGCAGCAAAAACGGATACGGACTCATTCCTCCGCCGACATTCGACAAATCAACCTCGCCGCGCACTTCACCGCTTTCGACAAGCCGTGCTTTTTCGGCAATCGCGCCCTGCTCGATTAATTTTTCCGCCAGATCAATCTGCTCGTAAATTTCCAGCGTTCGCGCCTGAACGCCGATAGCTTTTGAAAAAGGCGTGGTCGTTTCCTTTTCGTCGAGAATGATAAAATCAACGCCGTATCTGATAAGTTGGCTCGCCAAAGAAAGTCCCGTCGGACCCGCGCCGATAATGATTACATCTGTTTTCATATTCGCCTCTAATTATTGAAGTTTAACATTAAAAAGTTTCGCCGATTTCTTTTTTCCCGACATCAATAACATTGGAAATTGCGGTTTCACTGAGCAAAGGTTCGTTGTCTTCGACATTAATTTCTCCATTTAAAACTCGTTTCGCTCGTTCCGTGTCGAATTCGTTTTCCCATTTTGAGACAACGATTGTCGCTACGCCGTTGCCGATAAAGTTTGTAATTGCGCGCATTTCCGACATAAATCGGTCAACGCCGAGCAATAGCGCGATGCCGGCGACGGGAATCGTGCCGACGGTCGAAAGCGTCGCCGCCAAAGTGATAAATCCGCTGCCCGTTACGCCCGCCGCGCCTTTTGACGTGAGCATTAAAATCAGTAAAATCTGTAATTCCTGATAAAGCGAAAGCTGTGTGTTGGTCGCCTGCGCGACGAAGATTGCGGCAATCGAAAGATAAATCGCCGTGCCGTCGAGATTGAACGAATAACCAGACGGAATGACCAAGCCGACGACGGATTTTGAACAGCCGAGCCGTTCGAGTTTGACCATCACGCGCGGCAACGCCGACTCCGACGATGACGTTCCGAGAACGATTAAAAGTTCTTCCTTGATGTAAATGAGAAATTTTAGAATGCTGAATTTGTGCAGATAAGCGATCAATCCGAGAACGCCGAAGACGAAAAACGCGCTCGTCAGATAGACGCAGAGCATCAATTTGCCGAGCGGCAAAAGCGTTTGGATGCCGTATTTACCGATGGTAAAAGCCATCGCGCCGAACGCGCCGATGGGCGCGGCTTTCATAATAATGGCGATGATGCCGAACAAAACGTGGACGATTGAATCGAACGCGCGAATCAGCGGTTTGCCGCGTTCGCCGAAGGAGACGAGCGCGATGCCGAACAAAATCGCCACCAGCAAAATCTGCAAAATATCGCCGTCGGCAAACGCGCCGAAAATCGTGTCGGGAATAATGTGCAGAAGATGTTCGACAACCCCCATTTCCTTCGCCGTGTTCGTGTAATTGGCGATTGACGCGGTGTTCAAACTTTCGGGCGTGGCGTTAATTCCCGCGCCCGGCTGAAAAAATCTGACGACAATCAAACCGAGAATGAGCGCGACGGTTGAAACGACTTCAAAATAAAGCAGAGCCTTCAAACCGACGCGACCGAGTTTTTTCATATCGCCGATGCCCGCGATGCCGACGACGACCGTAAAGAAAATGATCGGCGCGATTATCATCTTGATAAGTTTGATAAAAGCGTCGCCAAGCGGTTTCATCTGCTCGCCGAGCGACGGATAAAACGCTCCGAGCAGAACGCCGAGAATGATGCCGACGATCACTTGAAAATAAAGACTTCTGTAAAAGCGATGCGGTTTCGCCGTCGGTTGCTTTTCGGGAATTGTTGCCATATCAAGCGCATTTTAGCAACAAAAGAAGGAAACGAAAAATCATTCGTAACAATTTAATTCATCGGTTCGCAATGCTTTCGTTGGAATTAATTTCCAAATAATGTTAATTTTCTCTTACCAATCCTAAACAGCAAAAATTTATTTTATGATTCGATTATTTTACGCATTTCTCGCGCTCATGTTTGTTCCGCTTTTCATTGCCGCGCAGGATAAAAAATCCGATGCGCCAATGAAGAAAAAGATTTCCGACGTAACGGAAAAAATGGAGAAAATTGATGGTTTTGTGCCGCTTTATCTAAATGCGGACGACGGCAAAATTTATCTCGAAATTTCGCGTTTTAACAAAGAATTTTTGTATCAAATTTCACTGCCGACCGGCGTTGGTTCAAATCCGATTGGACTTGATCGCGGACAGTTGGGAAATACGAAAGTCGTCTATTTTGAACGCGCCGGTAATAAAATTCTGCTCGTTCAGCCGAATTATGATTATCGCGCTTTGGGCGACAACGCAGCGGAAAAGCGTTCTGTTGAAGAGTCATTTGCTAAGTCCGTTATTTGGGGTTTTAAAGTCGAAGCAACGGAAGGCGATAAAATTTTAGTTGACGCAACGAGTTTTTTAATCCGCGACGCGCACGGCGTTGCCGACCGTCTGAATCAGGCGAAACAAGGCAGTTTCGGTTTTGACGAAAGCCGCAGTGCGCTTTATTTGCCGAATACGAAAGGTTTTCCGAAAAATACCGAAGTCGAATCAACAATTACGCTCACGTCAAAGTCGGCAACCGGACGACTTGTAAATGAAACCACGCCGTCCGGCGACGCTGTTACGGTGCGCGAACGCCAGTCTTTTGTTGAACTTCCCGACAATAAATATCAGCCGCGCGAATTCGATCCGCGCGTCGGAATTATTCCGATTAGTTTTTACGATTACGCGACGAATATCAACGAAAATCTTGAAAAGCGTTGGATAATTCGTCATCGTCTGGAGAAAAAAGACCCGAACGCGACGATTTCGGAAGCGGTCGAGCCGATTATTTATTACGTTGACAACGGCGCGCCGAAAGCGATTCAGGACGCTTTAATCGAAGGCGCGTCGTGGTGGAATCAGGCTTTTGAAGCCGCCGGTTTTCGCAACGCTTTTCAAGTCAAAGTTTTGCCGCCCGATGCCGATCCGATGGATATTCGCTACAACGTCATCAATTGGGTGCATCGTTCGACACGCGGCTGGGCTTACGGTTCGAGCGTTGTTGACCCGCGCACGGGCGAGATTATCAAAGGTGTCGTAACGCTCGATTCGCAACGGGCGCGGCAGGATTTCCTGATCGGTTCGGGTTTGAATCCGCAATATAATTCCGCTTCCGCTGAATGCGATTTCGCGCTTTTGCCGGACGTTGATTATTTGACAAATCAAGCGTCGGAAGCGGACGCATACAAGATGTCTTTGGCGCGAATTCGCCAGCTTTCGGCGCACGAAGTCGGACACACGCTCGGACTCGCGCACAATTTCGCCGCCAGCACTTACGGACGCGCTTCGGTGATGGATTATCCCGCGCCGCTCATCGAAATAAAAAACGGTAAGCTCGATTTTTCAAACGCTTACGCCGTCGGCATCGGCGCGTACGATAAATTTGCCATTCGTTATGCTTACACGGATTTTCCAAACGGCGCAAACGAAGACGCGGAACTCGACAAAATCGTGCGCGAAGGCGTTTCAAACGGGATGCTTTTTATTTCCGATAATGACACGCGACCGGCAAGTGCGGCGCAGCCTTTATCGAGTTTGTGGGACAACGGCAGCGATCCGGTCGCCGAATTAAAACGAACGATGGAAGTTCGGCGTATCGGTTTGAATCAGTTCGGTTTGCAGAATATTCCAAAAGATACGCCGTTATCCGAACTCGAAAATAAATTCCTGCCGCTTTATCTGCATCACCGCTATCAAACGACGGCGGCGACCAAATCAATCGGCGGTGTTTATTACACTTACGCCGTGCGGACGGCAAACGGCACAAATCCTTTGCAGGTACAGGAAATCGTCCCTGCCATCAAACAGCGCGAAGCGTTAAGATTGGTTTTGGAAACTATTTCGCCATCTGAACTCGTCATTTCCGACGATATTTTGAAAATAATTCCGCCGCTCGCTTACGGCTACAATTCAAATCGTTCGGAACTTTTCGACAAGCGCACCGATCCGGTTTTCGATCCGCTCGGCGCGGCGGAAATCGCGGCGAATATGACCATCAGCGGCTTGCTCGAACCACACCGCGCGGCTCGTTTGATTGATTTTAATGCGCGCGACAAAAACAATCCGCATTTCCGCGAAATAATTGATGCACTTATCAAAACGGCGTGGAAAACGCCTGCGCCTACCGACGCGAAACAACTCGCCGTCGCCCGCGTCGTGCAAAGTCTGACCGTCAACGATTTGATGGATTTAGCCGCCAACGCCGACGCGCAGCCGCAGGTTCGCGCCGTAGCGACCGAATCTTTACGAACTTTGCAGGCGACGCTCAAACGCGCCGTCGCAACCGCCGATACCGCCGCGCATTATCACGCGATTATTGACAACATTGAAAAATTCTTAGCGCGTCCCGACGCGCCGCGCAAACAAACAGAGCCGTTAATGAATCCGCCGGGCGATCCAATTGGCGGGAATTAAAATTTAATTTACAGGGATAACAGGATGAACAGGGATAAATCAATTTTTATTAATGATTTAAAATATCCCTATCTATTCTGTTATCCCTGCAAATTTCTTGCTTTAAGGGTTTTGGTAATTAGGAAACGCGCCGTTCGGCGGAGTTTTCATCGGATTTTTCTTAATCTCATTCATCGTAACTTCGACGGCTTTTTCAAGCTGCACATCGCGTCCCTGCCGCCATAATTTCGGGTCGAGATCAACTTCGACATCCGGCGCGATACCTTTGTTTTCGATGTCGAGTTCGCCCTGTAAGTTGCGGAAAGCGACGCGCGGCGCGGTGACAGTTCCGCCGTCAATCAAAGTCGGATAAGAATAAATTCCGACGAGTCCGCCCCACGTTCGCTTACCGACGAGCGTGCCGATTTTCGATTCTCTGAACAGCCACGGCAGAAGATCGCCGCCCGAACCGGCGTATTCGTTGATAATCATCGTTTTCGGTCCGTAAATTGAACCGACCGGCGTGGTGAAATTTTCGCCTTCGCGGGTTGACCAGTAATTCATCAAAGGGCGATTCATATATCCAATAAAATAATCCGCCGCCGAACCGCCGCCGTTGAAACGCTCGTCAATGACCGCGCCGTTTTTGTCAATTTGCGCGAAATAATAGCGGTTGAAATTCGTATAACCCGCGCCGCCCGTGTTCGGCAGATAAACATACGCGAGTTTTCCGCCGCTCATTTCCAAAACTTTGCGGCGATTTCCTTCGATCCACGCCAGATTTCGCAAGCCGCCTTCGCTTGCCGTCGGCACAACCGTTACTTCACGCGCATCTTTGCCGTCGGCGTTCGCACTGACTTTTATGATAATTTGTTTTCCGGCAGTTTCTTGGAAAAATGAATAAATATTGTCGCTTGCACGAACTTCACGCCCGTTCACCGCAATTAGATAATCGCCTTCATTGACGTTCACGCCGGGCTGCGTCAGCGGCGCGAAAAGTCCCGGATTCCAGTTTTCGCCGTTGTAAATTTTCACAAATCTGTAACGCCCGTTTTCGATTTTATAATCCGCGCCGAGCAAGCCGCCCGAATATCTGGTTGGTTGAGGTGAATCGCCGCCGCCTGAATTGTGATGTCCGACCGTCATATTGCCGAGCATTTCTTGAAATAAATAATTTAAATCGGCGCGTGAAGCCAGCGAATCGAGAAAAACGGCGTAGCGTTTTTCAGTCGCCGCGATGTCTAAACCGTGAAATGACGGATCGTAGAAAAAGTCGCGCTGAATGCGCCACGCTTCGTGATACATTTGTTTCCATTCGGCTCGCGGATCAACATAAACTTCCATTTCGCCTATATTTAGAACGCCTTCGCCGGGTTTCAAAGGCGCAGTTGTCGAAGCAATAGTAAAACGTCCGGGAAATTGTCCGAACAGCATTTTTTCGCCGTTTGCCGAAACGTCGAATTGCGTAACGCCTTCGAGAATTTTTTCCGCTTTGCGCTTGTCCATATCAAAGCGGTGAACCGCCGCGCCAATTTGCGGAGTCGCCGCCGTGCCGGTTGCCGGAATCGCTTCGAGCAAGAAAAATGTTCCCGCTTTGCCCGTTACAAGTCCTTGATAATTACGTGCCGCAATCGGCAGAGCAACGATTCTTTGACCGATTTTTTCCAAATCAATCGTAACCGTAACGGGTTCGACCTTCGCGCCCGGTTTTTTCGGCGTTTCCGGTTTCGCTTCTTCGATTTTTTCCTCATCGCTTTCCGGCAAAAGCGGCGACGGATCGGTGCTTTTCAACACAATCGCATAAACACTGCGCGTCGTCTGAAACGGAAAACTCGACATATCGAGCCAACCCGTCGTTGGTCCGTTGTCGGTGCTGGCGGTGAAATAAATATATTTGCCGCTTTTATCAAAAACCGCATAACGAGCATCGCTCAAACCATCGGTGATTTGCGTCATTTTGCCCGAATCGAGCGAAAAAAGATGAACCGCGCTCAGACGATTTTTGAGCTGTTTGGTGTAAACAATCCATTTGCCGTCCGGAGACCACGACGGGTCGAGAACAGAGGACGGATTTTCGTAAGTGTTCGTGTCAACTTTGACGGCGTTTCCTTTTTCGAGATCGAGATACCAGATATTCAAACGCTTGTCGGTGAAAAGAATTTTCTTGCTGTCGGGCGAAAATTTCGGCGAATAAAAATACGACGAAGGATTTCCCAAACTGATTTTTTTGACTTCGCCCATTCCGTTTTGATCGCGCAAGTGAAGAGCGTATTCGCCGGATTCGTCGGAAAAATACGCGATCCAGCGTCCGTCCGGCGACCACGCCGGATCGCGTTCGGCAACGCCGGGCGTGTTGGTCAAATTTCTGGCGTTTCCTTTTTCAGCAGGAACGCTGATAATTTCGCCCCGCGCTTCAAAAACTGCCCTCGCGCCGGACGGAGAAATCGCCACATTTTGAACTCTCTGCGCGACTTTTTCATAACGCGGGCGAACCTGCGCCAAATCGCCGCTCAAATTTATATTAATCTTTTCCGTTTTGCCCGAATTCGGATTGTAAATATTGATCGAACCGAACTGTTCATAAACAATCGCGTCCGGCGCGGCGGAAGCCGTTTTCAGATCGTAACCGGAATTATTAACCGCCTGCGCGACCTTTTTCGTTTTCGTATCAAACGAATAAAGCGTGACGTTTTTGCCGTTTCTGTCCGAAAGAAAATAGATTTTGTCGCCCATCCACATCGGCGTATAATCGTTGGAATTCTGACGCGGAATTTCCTCAACGCTCGAATCCGCCAGATTGCCGATCCAGATTTTCGTCGTCCGTCCGCCGCGATACAATTTCCACTGCGCCGTCGCCGAAGCGAGCGGCATATAAGCAATTTTTGATCCGTCCGGCGCAAACGAAGCCGCGCCGCCCGCCATCGGAAACGGCAATTCATTCGGCAAGCCTTCGCCGCTGACGGGCATCGTGTACATTTTCGGTGTCGGCATCCCGGAACCGCGAGTTGAAAGAAAAACTACCGATTTATTATCCGGTGTCCAGCCGATTACGCTGTCCGCGCCCGGATGAAAAGTAATCCGTCGCGGTTCTCCGCCTGAAGCCGGAATAACAAATACGTCAACATTTCCGTCATATTCGCCGGTGAAAGCGATCCAATTTCCGTCGGGCGAAAAACTTGGATTCGATTCGCTGCCCGCACCGCTCGTCAGCCGTTCGGCATTCCCGCCATTACGCGAAACTTTCCATAAATCGCCGCCGAATACAAAAACAATGTCGGTTTTGTTCATCGTCGGCTGACGAAATAACATCGGCGCGTCGGTTTCCGCGAAAATTGCGATTGATGTAACGAATAAAATTAAAACGGATAAAATAACTTTTTTCATCTTTTCTCCTGTAAATTGGACTGGAGCGCAAGCGGCTCGCTTGCCGTCCGTTCGGTGCGAAGCACGAACGGACACACGCTTCAATTTCTAAAAACTTTCAAGTAATCGAACGCCCTCGCCGTTCTTCGCTTCGCTGGAACGACGGCAAGCGAGCCGCTTGCGCTCCAGTCATCTCTTGCTCCAATCTTATGGTTTGCCCAATCCATCTCCATTGTGATAATCAGGATAATCGGGGCGTTTATAATCCTTCGGCGGATTTTTTTGCAGTTCTGACAACAACCATTCGACGGCTTTTTCAAGCTGCGGATCACGTCCCTGCCGCCATATTGCCGGATCGTATTCGACTTCGATGTCGGGCGCGACACCGACGTTTTCGACTTCCCATTCGCCGTTAAGTCCGTAAACCGCGCCGTTTGGAGCGGTCACTCTGCCGCCGTCCATCAAAACCGGCATTCCCGAAGCGCGAACGAGTCCGCCCCACGTTCTTTTGCCGATTAACGCGCCGACGTTTGATTTTTTGAAAAACCACGGCATCGCGTCGCCGCCCGAACCGGCTAATTCGTTGATGAGCATCGCTTTCGGTCCGTAAATCGCGCCCGCCGGAACATTCCAGTCTTTGCCGTCGCGGAAAGCGATTTTGGCGAGTTGGGCGCGTTTCAGATATTCGACGACGTAATCGGCGAGCAGTCCGCCGCTGTTGAAGCGTTCGTCAATCACCGCGCCCTGTTTATTGGTTTGCGCGAAAAAGTAGCGATTAAAACTCGTGTAACCGCCGCCGCTGGTGTTGGGAATATAAACGTAACCGAGTTTGCCGCCGCTCAATTTGTCAACCGTTCGCCGGTTATCTTCGATCCACGCCAGATTTCGCAGACCGGTTTCGCTTCCCGTCGGCACGACCGTTACTTCCCGCGCGTTTTTACCGTCGGGGTTCGCGCTGACTTTAATAATCGTTTGTTTGCCCGCCAGATTTTGAAAAAAGCTGTAAACATTGTCTTTTGCGGTAACTTCACGACCGTTGACGGCGATCAAATATTCGCCTTCTTTGACGTTGACACTCGGCGCGGTCAACGGCGCACGCGCCTGCGGATTCCAGTTTTCGCCGTTGTAAACTCTGGCGAAACGATAGCGGTTGTTTTCGATTTTGTAATCCGCGCCGAGCAGTCCGACCGAAACGCTGTCCGTGCGCGGCTGGTCGCCGCCGCTGATAAACATATGTCCGACGACGATTTGATTGAGCATTTCGCGGAACAGATAATTCAAATCATCACGATGCGCGACGACTTCGAGATACGGCGCGTAAAGTTTTTTCGCCTTTTCGATGTCGAGTCCGTGCAGATTCGGGTCGTAAAAAAAATCACGCTCGCCGCGCCAAACTTCATCAAACATCTGTTTCCATTCGGCTCGCGGGTCAACGGCAACTTCCATATCGGACGTTTTGACGATTCCCTCGCCGGGCCGCGTCGGCATCATCGTCGAAACCAAATTCCACACCGCGCCCTGATTGTAAAGCATTTTTTCGCCGTTTGCCGAAATGCGAAAACTGCCGATGCCCGATTTTACTTCTTCAAATTTGCGCTTTTCCAAATCAAATTTACTAAGCGTCAAGCCGAACGCGCCGCTCGGCGACTGCGGAACTTCCGTGACGTAAATAATTCCCGGTTTTCCGGCGTAAAGAGCGTTGTAATTGCGCGTCGGAATCTGCGAAATCGAAATGATACGCTGGTCAATTCCTTCCAAATCAATCCGCGTCGCCTCAATTTCCTTTTTCGGAGTCGGCGCGGGTGTCGGCGTTTCAGCGGGTTTTTCCGCCGGAGTTTCCGTTGGCGTTGCGGCAATTGTCGGCGAAGGCATTGGTGTCGGCGTAACCGAAGGCATCACGACCGGCGGCGCGTCTTTCTTTTCCGGCTGAATTTTTTCTTCGTCGCTCTCGGGCGCAATCGGCGAAGGAATATCGTTTCGCAAAACAATCGCGTAAACGCTGCGCGAAGTCTGACGGTCAATGCCCGAAAGATCGGCGAAACTGATACTTTGACCGATATTCGTGCTTGCCGTAAAGAAAATATATTTTCCGCTTTTATCGAAAACCGTGTAACGCGCGTCGCCCAAACCGTCGGTAATTTGATTGACTTTTTTGTTGTCGAGCGAATACAAATAAACCGACCGCAGACGATTGTCAAGCTGTTTGACATACGTTATCCAGCGGCTGTCCGGCGACCACGCTGGTTCCAAAACATCGTCGAGATCGGCGAAAGTATTGCTGTCAACTTTGACGTTTTTGCCCGTTTCGATGTCGAGATACCAGAGATTGACGTGATTGTCGTTATACGCGATTTTCTTGCTGTCCGGCGACCAGACGGGCGACGAATAAAATCCGGTTTTGCCGTCGCCGAGCGCGAATTTTTTCACGTCGCCCATTCCGGTTTGATCTCGCAGATGCAGCGTATATTCGCCCGATTCGTCGGAGAAATAAGCAATATATTTGCCGTCCGGCGACCACGCCGGATCGCGTTCCATCACGCTCGTCGTGTTCGTCAAATTTCGCGCGTCGCCTTTGTCGGCGGGCGCGGAAATTATCTCGCCGCGAGCTTCAAAAACGGCGCGAATGCCGTTCGGCGAAATTGCCGCGTTTGTAATTCGATTGCCGACTTTTTCAAAACGCGGACGAATTCCCGGAAAATCTCCGGCGACGCGGATATTTACCTTTTTCGGATTTTTCGACCCGGCATCGAGCGTGTAAATCGTGCCGAACTGCTCGTAAACAATCGCGCCCGCGCCTGCCGAAGCGTATTTGATGTCGAGACCTTTGTTATCAACGATTTGCTCGACCGCTTTTGATTTCGTATCGAACGAGAAAAGCGAAACCGCGCCGCCGTTTCTGTCCGAAAGAAAATAAACTTTATCGCCGAGCCACATCGGGCATTTATCGTTGGAATTTTCGCGCGGGACTTTTTCGACCGTCGAATCTGATAATTTTGCAATCCAAATCGGCTGAGTTTGTCCGCCTTTATAGTGTTTCCAATCTTCCTGCCACTGCGAAAGCGGTTCGTAAGCGATGTAATTTCCGTCGGGCGAAAGCCAGCCGCGATTTGCCATCGGCAATGGAATCTCGTTCGGCAAACCGCCGCCGTCAACCGGCATCGTATAAAGCCTTGAATAGTTTGAACTGCTGTTGCGCGTCGAAGCGAACATCACACTTTTGCCGTCCGCCGACCAGCCCGAAACTTCGTCGAGCGCGGGATGATAAGTCAATCTTTTCGGCACGCCGCCGTTCGCCGGAATAACGTAAACGTCCGTATTTCCGTCGTATTCGCCGGTGAACGCAATCGAATTTCCGTCAGGCGAAAAATACGGATTCGTTTCGATGCCGATGCCCGTCGTCAATCTTTTCGCATCGCCGCCGCTTCGCCCGACCGTCCACAAATCGCCCGCATACGAAAAAACAATATCTGTTTTGCTAATCGTCGGCTGCCGAAACAGCGTCGGCGCAGAATTCTGTGCGAAAATTGAAAGACTAATAACTATTATTGTCAGAAAAATAAAGGCGGACTTTTTCATCGAAATTTTCTCCATTTTAGAGTTCAATCTAACATTCAAAACCTGTAACATCGCTCGATTACGATTGACGATTGACGATTTTCAAGGCTTCATACCTTCAAACCAAGCGGGCTTAAAACCCGAATTAACCAGCCAAATGACGGGTTCGATCATCGAATTTATCGCTTTTGTCATATGCTCAAAATTGATGGTTTTTATCTCGTCGCCGGCGTGATGATAATCCGTGTGCAGACCGAAACTCGAAACCGTGTGCGCGATAACGCCTTGTCTGGCGAGCGTGTAATTGTCCGAACGGCGAAAAAAATTCTGTTCGGGACGCGGATCGTTGACCAGTTTCGCGCCGCGCTTGGCGAGTTCCGCGCCGAGATTTGAACGCTCGTAGCCGGTCAGCCAAAGTTGGTCAGCCGCGACTTTTTCGTCGGGACGACCGATCATTTCAAATTCCAGATTTGCCACCAGATGATTTTTCGGAAAAGGCAAATTGCCGACAAAATACTGTGCGCCGAAACCGCCCGCTTCTTCGCTGCCGAAAAATGCAAATTGAATCGTGCGCTTCGGACGCGCACCTTCAGCAAGAACCCGCGCCAATTCCATCACGGCGATACAGCCGGAAGCGTCGTCATCTGCGCCGTTAAAAATTTTGTCGTCGCCGGGAGCGTTTTCACGAACGCCGAGATGATCGAGATGTGCGCTTAAAAGAATTACTTCCGTCGCCAACCGCGCGTCAATTCCCTTAATTTCGCCGACCGCGTTCCATGTTTGCATTATTTTCGGCACGTTTAGTTCGCCTTTTATTTCAATCGAAGTTCCGTCGGCAACCTGCGCGAGTTTTTCAGCCGCGTCTTTGCTGATGATAATCATTCCCGCCGGATTCGGCTTTTTGTCCGCGCCGCCGGAAATTGTCGTGAATGAAATCGGACGCGCTGCGATGTTTTCCCACTGCGCCCGCGTCGTCGGCGATTCTTCGATAATAATTGCCGACGCGCCGTTTTCTAAAAAAGTCTGCGCGTTCTGCATTATTTTCGACGAATCTTCGCCTTCTTTTAATTTGATAAAAAGAATCGCGCCGGTTTTCGGTTTCGCATCCAATGAAGTTATTTTCTGTAAATTACCGCTGATTTGCGCCGCGTTCATTCGCAGAACGAGCAGTTCTTTGCCGTGTTCCAAAGTTACGCTCGAATCGTTCGTTTTATACGTCAGTGCCGGATTTCCGGCGAAAGAATTGCGCGTGATGTTGACGGTTTGCAGATAAGTTTTTTTGCCCGAAGCGTCTGTTTCGCCCGCCGGTTCAACGCCGAATTGCTGTAATTGCGAACCGATATACTGCGCGGCAATCCATTCAAACTGCGTCCCGCTGCCGCGTCCCTGAAGCGCGTCGCTTGCCAGAAAATTCATTTCAGCGCGAACATCGCGTTCTTCGATTTGCGCGGAAGGCTGTTTTGTCTGCGTCGCGCGAGTGGCGGTTTGCGCGTCGCTAAAACTGACAAACGCCGACAAAAATACAGCGAGAAGAACGACTTTTGGAAAATAAAAATATTTCATCAGTTTTGGAAAACTCCGAATTAAAATTCAATTGTTTTTGGATATAAAAGTTACTGCTCAAACTTCTACGTCAAAAGTCCGGTAAATGTTTAATGAATTTTACACAATATAGACATCTTGCCTGCCATATCAGATGCGTTACTTTCTTGACTTGCCAAAGTGTTCTGGGTAAAAATGCCTTATCTTCCTTTTACGCTGTAAATTTATGAAAATCAAAGTCAATTTTGCGAAGTTTTCAAACTTTTTTGCACTTTTTCTTTTAATTCTTACTATTTCCGTCCGCGCTGACGAAGTTGATAAGTACGTCGGCGCGCAACTTATCGAACAGCACGTTCCGGGCGCGGCAATTGCCGTTGTCAAAAACGGAAAAGTCATTAAAATCAAAGGTTACGGTTTGGCGAGCATTGAATTTAACGCGCCTGTAACGACGGAAACGGTTTTTGAGATCGGTTCGGTTTCCAAACAGATAACCGCCGCCGCCGTGATGCTCCTTGTCGAAGACGGCAAAATAAATCTCGACGACAAAATATCGAAATATCTGCCGAACACGCCCGAAACTTGGAAAAATGTCAGCGTCCGCAATCTTTTGACGCACACTTCGGGCGTGAAAAGTTACACGAGTTTGGGCGGTTTTGAACTTTCAAAAAGATACAAAGTCAATGATTTTATCAAGGAATTAAGTCCGCAGCCGCTCGATTTCGAGCCGGGTTCGGCTTACAAATACAGCAACAGCGGCTACTCGCTTTTGGGTTATATTATCGAAGCGGCATCGGGAAAAAGTTATTGGGATTTTCTGCAAACGCGCATTTTTAATCCGCTGAAAATGAATTTAACCGCCAATCGTGATCCGCAATTTATCATCAAAAATCGCGCCGTCGGTTACGAATGGGAAAACGGCAGACTCGTCGGGCGCGATTATAATTTGACCGATCTTTTCAGTGCCGGCGCAATCGTTTCAACCATTTCGGATATGGCAAAATGGGACATCGCCCTGCGCGATGAAACTTTATTGAAAAATGAAAGCAAGGCTCAGATTTGGAAACCTTTTACATTAACCGGCGGCACGGAAAATCCTTACGGCTTCGGCTGGAATGTCGGCGAATTTCGCGGGCAAAAATTGTTGAGCCACGGCGGACAAACAGCCGGTTTTGCCGCTAATATTTCGCGTTACACCGATTCTAATTTGGATGTAATTGTTTTAACGAATATTGGAACACAGGGTTTGGGAAGTTTGATCGCACACGGAATTGCGAAGATTTACATCCCTGAAATTTCGATAAAATCAATGAAGGCGCAGCCCGAACCGAATGCGAAAATTTCCCAAGTGATTTCGACCGTCTTACGCGAAAGTTTCGATAATAAGTTTAATCCCAATTTGATGACGGATGAATTGATTAAAACGCTTTCTACCGACCGCGCCAAATCTGAAAATCAGCGAATCGCATCTTTCGGAGCAGTCAAAAATCTCGTTTTTGTCGGCGGCGACACTGATTCCGACACGAAAATTTACCGTTACAAAGCGGAAACGCCGAAACGAACTTTTCTGTGGCGTTTTGCCGTCAACGCCGAAGGTAAAATTTCGGAAATGACGCTCGAAGATGAAGAATGAACAGGTGAAAATTTACTATTTTTTCAGATACACGATGTCGGCATCTTTTAGCGGTATATCAAAAATTATCTCATTATCTTTAATTTGATAGGCGACTTTGTCGGAAAGCGTTGATTGAATCAACCGAATTTTTTCGGCATCGCGCAAACGAACGGTTACTTTTGAAAGCGGATGTCCGGTCGCATTGTTGAGAAAAACAAGTGTCGCTTCGGGCGTTTCCATCACGGACGTATAAACGCCCGTTACGGAAAGCGAAAGCGGGCGATTAATTTTGGCGCGTTCGACAAAATCAGTTGCCAAACGAGTTGTTTCCGCACCGAGTTCAAATTTCCAATCGGGCAGCAAATTCCCGTCTTTTACAAGATTTTGCGGATAATGTTGATTGATGTAGGCTTCGCCGAACAACGCGCCGACTAACATCGCTTCTCCTCTGCCGTATTTATTCAAAAAAATCGCCGGTTTGCCGTCTTTGTATGAACCGATAATCTTTGCCGTCGTTGGTGCTGAATCGAGTTTTGCGCCCCAAACCGGAATCTCAATTGCTTTTGAGAAAAATGATGGATTTGTCTTTAAAGTGTCAATTTGTTGATAATTAAACTTGCTGACATCGCTCGTCCACGAACTTTTTGACGGTTTAATGCCGTCTTTTTGGAAAATCATCTTTCTGTCTTTTACGCCGAAAACTTTGTCGAGTGTGCGGCTCGACTGATTAGATTCGTCCCGGTTCATCGCGCCGACCGAAGCCCACAAATGTCCGCCGTTTTTCACCCATTCGCCGATTTTTTCCTGCACATCGCCGCGCACTTGCGGATCGGAAACCATTAACATCGCGTAATCTTTCAAACGGTCATCAAGCAAAATATCCTGTTCCGAAACGACTTCAACCGGCACGTAAGCGTGTTGCATAGCAATATAAAGATTTTGCCGTTCGGGACAAAAATAGAGTCCGTTGACCTGCATAATGTCGGAAGTCGCCGCAACGAGCAGCGCGACTTTTGCTGGACGCGGCTGCGCTTTGGCGATAATCGGCTCAAATTTTTTCACGCGGCGCGAAACATCGGCAATCTGCGTCAGAGCATTTTTATCGTCGCTCCAAGCCGGTCCGATGTTGCTGTAAGGTCCGTAAAGATACAAGCCGGTTTCCTTGATGCCGTTCATCAAATATCCGAAATATTCGGCGCGGACGGCTTCTCCGCCGACGAGATAACCGGCGAGCGGCAAATCGTGTTTTCGCGCGGCGGCACGCATCATCTGAACGCCCAAACCTTCGCGCCCGATTCCCAAATCCCGACCTTCAACCCAATCTTCCGTCATCACGCCTTTCAAGGCTCGCGTGCGTCCGAGTTCAAAAATATCAAGTTGTCCTTTAATTAAGTCATTATTATTACCGACGAAACCGAACTGCATCAGTCCGGCTTGATAATTGACGGCGATCAAATCAGCTTCGGGAAATTGTTTTTCAACCGCTTCCGTCGCATTGCGATAATAAAGCGCGGTGTAATGATTGATAAACTGCCGCGTGTAGTAAAATCGCCGCGCATAACCGACGCTTGTTCCGAGTTTTGCTCTGTCTTCGGTCGGCTGAACGTCTTCCCAACTCGCGGCATCGAGCATCGCAGGAGTTAAATTCTGCTGTTTGAGCCAATCACGAAAATATGCGAGAATCTGCGGAGTTTTGCTGATTTCCTCAGAATTTGTCGCCGCCGAAATTTCATCGCCGAGATTTATATGTTCGGCGATTGACGTTCTAAACGGCATTTTTTTTCTGACATCGGCGGCATATTTTCCGTAGAAATCGGCGAAAACACGCGCCCAATGCTGATCGGGTGTTTCATTTGGCTGAAAATCATATTTTCCGTCGGCGGCTTCGCTCGTATATTTCCAATTATTCGCCCAAGCCGTCAAAGTCGTCTCGGTAACGTGATATTTTTGCGCCATTTCCCGAAATAAATCGTCGCCAATGCCGTCCGTTGCCGACACCATATTGATTCCCAAATCGTAAATATTTTGAAAATCCGATTCGACGCGATTCTGTGCAGGATTCCCGCCGTCAACCCGATAATTTCCGAAAGTAATCCAAGTTCCGATCTTCAATTCGTCCAAACGCGGCGACGGCGAAAGATTCAAAGATTTGACAAGTTCGCGCCGACTTTCCGCCCATTCGGTCAAACTTCTCAGCATTTTTAATCCGTCAACTCCGCCGCTTGTCGGCATTCGTACGACAACTGCCAATTTGTCGTCGGTTTTTTCTTCGACTATGTGAAAAATCGCGTCGGCTTTCGGCTGCGAGGCAAATTCCAGCTTCAACATTATAGGATTTATTGATTCTGACTTCCCTTTAATAAAAAACGCCGTGTGCCACTGCGCCGCCGTCGAAACCGGAAGTTTCACCCAGTCCGAATACTGACCGGATTTTATCCAATCGTCATCAACGGCAGGCGGAATCCACGCCAGCGGTTTGCCCCAATCATTTCCGGTTTCAACCCAATTTTTTGGTTTTAATCCAGTCTTTGCAAGAGTTCCGGTAGCAATTCGCGCGGGTGTGTAAGGATTCGTTTCGCTGTCAATTATGACATTGAAAAAATAATTTTCAGGTTCTGTAACCCGCACACGCGCCCAAACCTGTCCCGTAAATTCCACAGGTTTATGGACTTTAAGCCAGTTTGCTAAAACATCCGAATAATTTTGCGCTAAACATTTCGTTTGTGTAAGCAGTTGGATTAGTACGGCAAATAATAACAACAAACAAAAAGTAAAAATCCTTTTTTTGTGCGGAAGTGTATTGTTTGAATAAGATGTGAAAGTAAATTTGTTCATTTGAAACTCAACTGTCTTTCAAATTTTCCTTGTTATGCAACGGCATTGCTTTTAATCACTTCTTTATAAAAATCCTTCGGGAAATTCCGCGCTGAATTCTGCTGTGTTACAACTGCTTCCTCATTCTCCGTTCCTTTCGCGCCCAACGCGGGAATCGTTGCCGCGCCGAGCGTCGCCGCGCCAATAATCTTGGCAAAATCTCGCCGTGAAACTTTCATTTGTTTGCTCCTTAGAATTATTTGAACTTAAAATTTTGTATTTAGATTTTCCTTTGTTACATACGATTTGTAAAGATATATTTTGTGGTAAAGTAATAATTTTGCAGAAAATCACTGTATTCTAAAACTACAACTGACAAATATTTTATGCATTATCATTTAATCGGAATATGCGGAACGGCGATGGCATCGTTGGCGGGAATGCTGCAGGCACGCGGACATAAAGTTACGGGTTCGGATGAGAATGTCTATCCGCCGATGTCAACGCAATTGGAAGAACTCGGCATTAAAATTATTAACGGCTACAAAGCGGAAAATGCCAATGTCGGCGCGGATTGTACGATTGTCGGGAATACGATTTCACGCGGAAATGCGGAACTCGAAGAAGTTTTAAATCGCAAACTCGTTTATCGTTCACAGGCGGAAATTGTTAAGGAAGAATTTATTCGCGGACGCAGAAGTTTGGTAATTGCCGGAACGCACGGCAAGACGACGACGACGAGCATTGCGACTTGGATTGCCGAATGCGGCGGTTTGAATGCAGGTTTTCTTGTCGGCGGAATCGTGCAGAATTTCGGCGCGTCTTTTTGCGTTGCCGACAGCGATTTTTTTATTATCGAAGGCGACGAATACGACACAGCTTATTTTGATAAAAAGCCGAAGTTTATGCACTATTTGCCTGAAATTGCGATTGTCAATAATATCGAATTCGATCACGCCGATATTTACAACAATATCGAAGACATAAAATTCGAGTTTTCGCGGCTGATGAATCTCGTGCCGTCGAACGGACGCCTCATCGTCGGCGTAGATTCGCCGATTGCACGCGAAGTTTTGGACGAAATGCACGGCAAACTGCACACGAACGTCGAAACTTTCGGCACGTCGGACGACGCGAAATGGCAAGCCAGATACATTGATTTTTCCGGCGACGCGACGCGCTTTACGGTGTTCAAAGACGGACATTCGTGGAGCGGATTTGAAACGAATTTGATCGGCGAATTTAACGTGCGAAATTGTCTCGCGGTCATTATTGCGGCAGATGCGTGGGGCGTTTCCAAAGAAAATATGCAGGAAGCGTTTCGCACGTTCAAATCGGTCAAAAGGCGCGTCGAAGTGCGCGGCATCGAACGCGGCGTAACGATTATTGACGATTTCGCGCATCATCCGACCGCCGTTGAAGAAACGTTGAAAGCGTTAAAACAAAAATATGACGGTCGGCGTTTGATCGCCGTTTTCGAGCCGCGTTCGTGGTCGTCACGGCTGGCGGTTTTTCAGGAAAAATACGAAAAAGCCTTTGCCTACGCGGATTATGTGATTATTGCCGGAGTTTATAACACCTCGAAAGCGAGCGAACTCGGCAAAGTTCTGGACGTTGCCGAACTCGTCCGCGACGTCAAATTGCAGGGCAAACCAGCGATGTCGTTTCCCGATGCCGATTCAATCGTCGAACATCTCGCACCGGAATTAAAAGAAGGCGATGTCGTGGCGGTTATGTCAAACGGCGGTTTCGGCGGGATTCACGATAAAATTTTGAACATTTTGAAGCAGAATTAAAAATAATCCGAGAATAAAAAAATCGCTTGCCTAAATTACAAAAGACAGGCATAATCACAAATGTTTCGCTCTCAGGTATCTCCGGTCAGATGCGCCCGTTCTCAATGATATTGCGACGATTTCGGTACGGTAGAGAGTTTTGTTCAGAGGTTCGGAAGCAGTTTGGTTTTACCGTGAAAAGTTAGGCGCGTCGCGTTTGGATAGAAAAAACAGTATTTTAGAGCTTTTCCTTCCTGCAAATTTTCAAGCCTGTCTTTGCTTCATTAGTTAGAAGAAAATAGAGAAAAATAAATAATGAGTACTAAACTTTATGTGGGAAACTTGTCATTCGGCGTGACAAGTGATGATTTACAAGAGCATTTTGCTCAGGCGGGAACGGTTGAATCAGCAAAGGTGGTTGAAGACCGCGACACTGGACGCTCGCGCGGTTTCGGTTTTGTCGAGATGTCATCGGCGGACGAAGCAACGGCGGCGATTGAACAATTTAACGGGCAGGATTTGGACGGACGCAACTTGGTTGTCAACGAAGCGCGTCCGCGTGAAGAAGGCGGCGGCGGAAATCGAGGACGCGGCGGCGGTCGCGGCGGCGGTTATGACGGCGGCGGTGGTCGCGGCGGCGGCGGCGGCGGCGATTATTCGCGCTGGTAATTAAAAATTAATAAATAAGGTAAAGATGAAAAAGTGTCCAAAATTTAGAAACTTTTTCATCTTTACCTTTTTAAAAACCTTTTTTATTGATATATGAACGGCGTAATTAAATAAAGAATGTGAAATCAACCGATGTTTATTCAGTCATTTCGATAGAGTTCGAGTCTTTGTTCGTAAGCCTTTCTGACAATTTGCACGTCTTCCAAAAAATTCGGAAGTTCCTCCATTCGCAAAGCCTGCGGTCCGTCAACCAAAGCGACGCTCGGTTCGGGATGAAAATCAACCAGAATCATATTCGCGCCCGCGATTACGCCTTGCGCCGCACAGTGCATAATGTCGAGAATCTGATCGGAACTTCGCGCCCGCGTGCCGACCGAATGCGACGGATCAATACAGACGGGCATTCTGGTCAATCGCTTAACAACCGGAATATGCGCGAAATCTACCATATTTCTGTGCGGATCGCCGATGTTCGTTTTCATTCCGCGCAAGGCAAAAATCACTTTTTGATTGCCTTCGCTTGCCAGATATTCGGCAGCGTGTAAGGACTCGTCCAAAGTAATTCCGAAGCCGCGTTTAAGCAAAACGGGAAATTCCTGCTGACGACCGACGCTTTTCAGAAGCTCGAAATTCTGCGTGTTGCGCGTTCCGATCTGCATCATTACGCCGGTCGGATTGCCGGTTTTTTCCAACGCTTGACGAATTTCGTCCAGATGCGATTCGTGCGTGATTTCCATCGCAATCACTTTAATTCCGTATTTTCCGGCAAGTTCAAAAACATACGGCAGACAATTTTTCCCGTGACCTTGAAATGAATACGCGCTCGTACGCGGTTTATACGCGCCCATCCGCGTACAGACCTGACCGTTTTCCTGCAATGCTTTCATCATTTTCTCGACGCTTTCCGGCGAGTCAACCGCGCATAAACCTGCGAAAATATTTAGGTTATTCTGGCTAAACTCAACGCCGTTGTAGCTAAAACGGTTTTGCCGGTTGTCGTCTTTGTGGCGACCGAGAACGCGATATTCTTCCGAAACGCGCACGACGTGATCAACGCCCGGAAAACTTTTCATCTCTTCGAGCGACAGTGCCGCCGTGTTGCCGATCAGATAAACTTCGGTCAACATTTGTTCCGCGCCCTGAACTTTATGAACGCGCATTTCAACATTTTGAACATTTTTCAGATGCTTTTCGATCCGCCGAAATTCGCGGGAAGCAGTATCAATATGTGGTTTTAGAATTAAAATCATTTTATTTTTGTAAAGGCGATTCCTTCTCGTCGCCCGCAGTGTTTTAAGTTTTTTCGCCTTTAATTTTTAATCGTCGAATATCGTCCGAGATAACGAACCGCAACGGCGATTTCGCCGACTTCTTCGAGCGCGCCGCGCAGTTCGCTCTCGTTCGGCGGAGCTTGCAAATCCATATAAAAATTAAACTGCGAAGGTGCTTTTTTAATCGGACGGCTTTCGATTTTCATTAAATCAATGCCGCGCCGCACAAATGGTCTGAGTGCGCTGTGCAGCGCGCCGGGTTTGTTGTCGAGCCTGACGACGAGTGAAATTTTGCCGCCTTTTTTTTGTTCGTCGGGATCTTGCGAAAGAAGCGCAAAGCGTGTGTAGTTTTCCGTGTGATCTTCGATGTGTTCGCGCAAAATTTTGCCGCCGTAGATTTTCGCCGCGCGTTTGCCGCCGATTGCCGCGCGGGTTACGTCCCCGCTTTCGACCGCACGTTTTATGCTTCCCGCCGTGTCGTCCGCCGCCAAACCTTTTAAATGCGGATGACCTGCAAAAAATCTTTCGCATTGCGCGAGCGCGACCGGATGCGATTCGACAACTTTTATCGTTTCAAGAGTCGCTTCCGAACACGCCACCAAGTAATGCGAAACCGGCAAAATTATTTCACCGACGATGCTCAAAGAACTGTTCAAAAGCAAATCGTAACAGCGGTGAACCGAACCGACCAAACTATTTTCGAGCGGCGTTAAAATATAATCCGCTCTGTCCAAATCAATCGCTTTATACAAATCTTCAAATGTTTGGCAAGGAATCGTCCGGCAATCCTTGCCCATAATTCCCAGCGTGGCGTTTTCGCTAAAACTTCCGTGTTCGCCCAGAAAAGCGACACGCGATTTTCCGGCTAAATGCGATAATCCGGCTGTTTCTTCCGCCGATTCAAACGGTTGACGATACGCTTTTTGTTGAAGATTGAGCGATTCGTCAATGATTCTTTGAAATATATTGGCGATGCTTCGTTCATCAAACGGACCGGGATTTTCTTTCGTCAAACGAGCCAAAACATCTGTTTCGCGCTTCGGATCGCACAGCGATGTGTCCACATCTTTTTTCGCCGCGCCGACGCGCAAAGCGGTTTCCGCGCGTTTATTCAGAAGGCGCAGAATTTCGCTGTCAATCGCGTCAATCTCGACTCGCGGACTGTTTATTTTCGGTTCACTCATAACTTATAAAATCATTTTGCCGTTACAAACTCTTTTTCCGACTAATTGTTTTGCGAAGCGCGTTATGAACCGAATAAATGTCCGGTTCTTACTTCTGTTTTTTTAATCGTCCGTCTTTGATAAAAAAAAATGCCACCACCTTTTTATTTTGGTAATGACATTTTTTTATAAACAGAAGTCGCGTCATTGCCAATCAAGTAATGTTGACTGTAAAAATATAATAAACAAACATCGCCGTTAAATCAGGCGTGTTCGATTTATTCGTATATTTTTTAAAACTATTGTTCATAACAAAATTTTTGATTTTCAAACATTATACCAATGAAATTTTTATGTCAACGATTTTCTCAAACAAGCGGCTTTCTCCGGCATTTTACTTTCCGATGTAATCCGATTTTCCTTTGAAATTTGTCAAAGCCTCGACGATTTCATCTATTGTCGCCTGCCGAACTCTCGAAGAATTCACTCCGTTGACAATAATGGAAAAAACCATTTTTTCGCCCGCCGCCGTCGAAGCATAACCCGAAAGTGCGGAAACCTGATCAATTGTGCCGGTTTTCCCGCGCACATTTCCGGCGGCAGAAGTGCCGACAAAGCGATTTCGCAAAGTTCCGTCAACACCCGCAATTGTCAGTGCTTCGCGCCAAGCGTTGGTATAACGGCTTTGATTCGCCATATATGTGTAAAGCTGCACCAACGAAGCAGGCGTAACTAAATTGTGCCGCGAAAGTCCCGAACCGTCGTATTGAATCACGCTGTCGGACGGAATACCGATTTCATTCAAAAAGTTTTTGACGACAAAAATTCCGCGATCCGCGCTGGTTGAATTCGGGTCGTTTAACGGATTTTGTGCCGGATTTTCGGTAATTTTAAAAGGAATTTTTTCCGCATTTTGTCCGAGCGTCCACAAAATCGTTTCGGTGTAAAGATTCTGACTCGGCTTTAATGTTTTCGCCGCGACGATGCTCAATGGCGGCGATTCGAGTTTGGCGATTTCAACCGGCTGTGCGGCGGAAAAAGTTTTATCTTTGACAGTTTTATTCAAACCCGTGATAACAATGCCTTTTTTCAACAAAAGTCCGCGCAACATTTCGACAAAAAGATCGGCGGCGTGTGAAACGGCGATGCGACCCGTGAAATTTTTATCGTCCAACGGCATCGTGCCGGAAATTTCTAAAATATTTTGGTCGAGTTTTTTGACGACTTGAAGATCGCGTTTTGTTCCCGAAACGGAAGTCGTGCAGTGATTGATAAATTTTACGATAGTATTAACCGGTAAAATTTGAACGATGCACGGCTGGTTGGTTATGCCCGGTTTGACGGACAAATCAACCGCGTTATCATTCACGTCCAACGCCGAAACTTCCGCGCCGTAATACCATTGCAAATCGTCCCATTCCCAACCGGACGGAATCGGAAAACCCGTAAAATAGCTTTCGTCGCCGACAAGATTTCCTTCGATGCGTTTCACGCCCGCCGCGGCGATTTTTTCCGCTAAAGCGTCCAAACCTTTGTAATCATCGCCGTCGTAAAACGCGCCCGAAAACGAAACATCGCCGCGCCCGAAAACAGTTAAATCGCCGCGAATTGTGCCGTTTGCATCCGGCATCATCGGCGCATAAACGCTCGTTACGAATTGAAAATTCGGCGAAAGTTTTTCGAGTGCAGTCGCCACCGTAAAACTTTTCATATTCGATGCGGGCATAAAATATTTTTCGGCATTATTTTCAAAAATCGTCTTGCCGGAATCAAGCGAAACGATTTTAATTCCAACTTGCCCGCGCTGAAGTTCGGGACGCGCCAAACTTATCCGCATCTGCGACTGCAATTCCGCTAAATTTTGCTGCGCCGGAACAGGCGTTGGAGTCGGCGTTGGCGAAACTGTTGGTGTTGGTGTCGGTGTTTGGTTTGGAGTGAGAGTCGGTTTTGTAACCGTTCGTTCGCGCTTAACAACTTGCGCCGTTGCTGGAACGCCGAAATTAAAGCTGAAAAAGACGATTGCGAAAGATAGAAATCCCGCGATTTTTATGCGATTTAGTTTTCTTTTCATCGAAGTTGATTTTACAATAATTTTTTATCTAAAGAAAAAAAGGCTGCCGGAAAATGTTTCCCGACAACCCCAAATTACTCAAGGAGAATTGAGAAACTATTTCTTTTCGCCGATCAAAACATCAATATCGGTTTGCGGAACTTGTAAATTAAGCATTATTTCATTGCCGGCGGCGGAAATTTTCGCATTGTCAATCATTCGCCCGTAAACTTTTTTATCCGCGTCTTTTGATGCGCCAAGCAACGCTTTGCCGACCATTTGCAAACCGTCGAGCGTGTCTTTTAAGTTTTGCGCTTGTTCGGGTTTGAAGGTTTTCACTGTCAGCACGACATTTGAATTTACGCCGCTGACATCGAAAGTTCCGTAAATTTGGCGAATCGCATCGAGATTTTTTCCGAGTTCGTCGTTACCCAAATCAACAAAACCCGACAAACCGTTCGGCAAATTCGCGCCGAAGCTCATCACGACGTTTTGTTTGCGATAGACAAGATTTAAAAGTTCATTATTGACGCGGGTTTTCGCTTGCAGAGTTTCACGCACACGCGCCGCCGAACCTAATGCCAAAGTATTGCCGTCATAAGCGGTTACGGCGAGTTCACGGCTTAAACCGGCAACCATCCGGTCAATCGCTTTGTCAAACCACGAATCTTTTGCCTCCGGTTTGGTTTGAGCATTGTCTTTCTTGACCATTTCATCAATCTTAAAAACAAAAACGCTTTTGTCGCCGACTTTTTCTTCACGATATTTGCCTTTTGAAGCGACCTTGGCAACCGCTAAAAGTGCGCCCGCGTTAAAAGTTCCGCGTGCCAGCAAAATCGGTTCGAGATCAACTTCTTTTGCCGAGATTTGTTTGGTTGAAACGCCGACGGCGATTTGTTGAAACTGTCTGGCATCAATTCCCGTCTTGGTTTTGATTTCGTCAATCTGACCTAAAATTTTAGCCAGCATCGGCTGATTGCCTGACAAAATCTGCGGCAGCGCGTCGCCTAAAAGCCGCTGCATATCCAAAGTCATAATGCCGTCCGAAGCCGGAAGAAGCGCGACGAGCTGCGACGTTTGATTTGTTTTATTATCGGAATTTGTTTTGGCGAAAACCGTGCCGATGCCGTTAAGAACAAACGCGCAGACGACAAACAGCGCGGAAAATTTGTTTTTCATTATTGGAAACCTCGATTAAATATGTTTTAAAATAAAAATGCTGCCACAATAAAGATGATTTATAATAAGTCTTGAGTTGGCTGTGAATTGGTTTTTAGTTTTTAGTTTTTGGTTTTTTGCTAAAATAATATAAAAATCATTCGTTTGTTTAGAAATATATTCCAAAAACCAAAAACTAAAAATCAAAAACATTTTTTATGTATTCGATAAGTTTTCCAAATCCGCGCACGCACGAATACAGCGAATGGGTTTTGTTCGGCGATTATTATTACAATGCCCGCGACATTGTTGGTTTCGGCGGCGATTTGACCGTTGAAAATTTGCGAAACGCTTATCGAAACGGCATTTTTCCGTGGCACATTGACGGTTTGCCGCTGCCTTGGTTTTGTCCGAAAAACCGCGCTGTTTTGGAATTTTCCGAACTGCACATTCCGCGCACACTGCGAAAAGAACGGCGCAAAACGAATTTTACCTTTACGATTGACAAAGATTTCCGTCAGGTCATTAAAAACTGCGCGAAAGTTCGGCGCAACGGTGAAAGCGGAACGTGGATTACAAAAGATTTTATCGAATCGTATTGCCGATTTCACGAAGCGGGCGACGCGCACAGCGTCGAAGTTTGGGACACTTCCGGCAAACTCATCGGCGGACTTTACGGCGTTGACGCGGGCGGCGTTTTTTGCGGCGAAAGTATGTTTCACATTGCTTCCAACGCATCAAAACTCGCGCTGCTTTTTTTGATCGAACATCTAAAATCACGCGGCGCGATGTGGCTCGACACACAAGTGATGACTCCGCATTTTGAAGTTTTAGGAGCGAAAGAAATTGACCGCGAAGATTTTCTGGATAAACTCGAAGACACGCAGACGCAAAATCTGACGCTTTTTTAACGAATTATGGACATACAGAAAGAAATACGCGAGCATTTGCTCGAATTATTAAAAGGGAAATCGGCACATATTGGTTTGGAAACCGTTTTGAACGAATTTCCACTCGACGAAATCAACACGCAAATTGAAAATGCGCCGCACACGGCTTGGGAACTGCTCGAACATCTCAGAATCGCGCAGCACGATATTGTGGAATTCAGTTATAATGCAGATCACGTTTCGCCAAAATTTCCCGACGGTTATTGGAACAAAAAATAAGCGACGGCAGAAGATTGGAAAAATTCGTGTGAGCAGATTTTTAATGATTTGCAAACAATGTGCGATTTAATTGCCGACGAAAATACCAATTTAGTCGCCAAAATCGCGCACGGCGACGGGCAAACCGTTTTCCGCGAAGCCTTGCTCGTTTCCGACCACAACGCATATCATCTCGGACAAATCGCATTTTTGATGCGAACTTTGGAGAAAAAATAAATGCCGAATCGTCAAAGAAAAAACATCCGCGCCGGACTAAAAGTTTCGATTGTTTTGAAACAAGATCAGCGAACAGGCAAGCGCACCGTCGGAGTTGTCAAAGATTTGCTGACCAATTCCGCCAATCATCCGCACGGCATAAAAGTTCGCCTAACCGACGGACAAGTCGGGCGTGTGCAGGAAATTTTGGCGGAAGAAAATTGAAATACAAATCGAAATATTCGCGCTCCTGAGAAAGAGAATTTGTGCTATACTTGAAACGCTTTCTTAAATCTTGATTCGGAGTGTGATTTTTGTATGTCAGAAAAAGATTTCTTCGAAGAACAAACTGAACAGTCAGAAATTAAAACAGAAATTGTAAGAAAGTATTTTTGGGCTTGGGCTAAAATAATGATTAGTAACGCCAAAAAACAAGGAATTAAAGATATTAAAATAGCTTTTACCGACTTATTTGCCGGCACGGGACGTTATGAAGATCAATCTAAATCCACTCCAATTTTAGTTCTCGAAAGAGCTATTAAAGAAACTGAATTCAGACAATCATTAATTTCATTCTTTAATGATTCAAATCCTAAACATAGTCAAAAATTACAAGAAGAAATAAATCAAATTAGTGGAATAAATTTCTTGAAATATAAACCTCAAGTCAAAAATTTTAAGGTTGACGATAAGTTGGTAGAACAATTTGAAAGCATCAGAACAGTTCCAACTTTTTATTTTCTAGATCCGTGGGGTATAATGAACCCCGAAATTTAGACCAATAGTTAAGGTGGAAAATGGTGTTAAAATTGCTTATCAAAATATCATTATGGCGACTACCAAAGAACGTAAAACTTATACGGCACAGTTCAAAGCTAAAGTTGCTTTGGAAGCTG
>JBBSIE010000041.1:0-31571 GCA_038232235.1 Pyrinomonadales bacterium
GACAGCGTCGGCGAAAAGTATGTTTTTCACCCTGGCGATAACCTTTTTCTAAGGCTTCGCTTTCTGCTACACTCAGTTCAAGTTTCTTGATTTTCCCCATTTCGGGAAATAATATACCATCTTTTTGTCCGACTACTTAGGAAGTTTTTCTTTTAATTTCTTAATACTCAAAAGGAATTTGTTAATTGGTTCAAACGCAGAACTTAAATCTTTATCGCTAGAAGCGAACAGCAAATTTATTTTATCTTCAATTGATCTTCTTTCTTCCCATTCAAGATGGTTTAATTCTAATTCGGTTTTCCATACGCTTCTCATTTCTGGATTTAGTGATTTAACAAGTTCATAGTAATCAACTATCTCAAATAATTTAAGTTTCTTTAGTCTTTCTTTAAGTTCTATTTCACCTAACTCATCAGTCGCACTTAAAGACCAAATGCTATAAAGCCATTCATTTAATTCTTTATCAAAGACCACCAATTTTTTTGTATTTTTAAAATGTAATAAAGGGCGAATATCCAACTTGAACAACTTGCGAATCTTAATATTTTGTATCTGAGGTATAACATATTTATCCATTCGTACTATGTTCTGAATTGGCTCTGTTTGATTTTTGAAAAAAGTAGTAGCATCAGAAACAGAAAAGTAATCTACTATCATTTCTTCGAAAAAACTTATTACTAAACTCATGCCGTCAAAATCAAAGTTTGAGTAAAATTCATCATCAATAAAGCATTTTTTAGCTAAAAAGTATTCAAGTATTGATTTATGTGCAAACTTGTATCTCCCTTCAGCATTTCTATTGAGAAGAGATTTACCCTTAAGGTCTTTTTCGGAATCATCGTAGGTTTCGATCTCCTCTAATTTTAATTGATTACCAATCTCTTCGCCTTTTTCGATGAAGTAACCGCCACGCCTTTCTTTACTTTTATAGAGATTTAGTGCTAATGCTTGAGAAAAATCATAGAGCAGTTTCTTATAATTTTCTTTTCCGTATTTTTCACCGATCGCGTGTTTTCCAGACTCTCGTTCAATCCATTTTCTAATCAAAATTTCGTAAATTTCATAGGAATACTTGAACTGTTTTTTTTCGCCGACCAAATCATCTATATAACTCAGTAGCATTGGACGCATTACAAGATTCGGACTTTTTTTAACAATTTCCTTTGCTTTTTTTCTTTTGTTCCATTGATAGAACGAATAGCTTTTTTTCAAATATTTATCTATATCTCTGTCATCAAAAACTGATAAATATAACTTTTGAAATTTGTACTCCGTTCCGCTATCTCCATAAGTTTTGATATATCCTGCTTCAGTTGGAATTTCTTCATTTGATGGAAAAAACTGTGTTCGACAGGTTATAACAATCTCACGAAACTCTTTAGAGTGATGTAGAATTTTTTTCATTCTTGTTTTGTGGTCTGTTACAGCATCAATGTCTTCATCAAAAGCATCAAGCAAGAGGATTGTATTTTTTTTATCTTCAATTTTTTCAACTGACTTCAAAGCATCAGGTGAGCCAAGTGGAAATAAAACAATTTTATGTTTAATGCCAAAAATCTTCATCTGATTTTTGTATTGCAGATAAAGATTTATCATAAATGTAGTTTTACCCATTCCAGAATCGGCTAAAATTAAATAGTATTTATTATCGTTACCACCACTTTTAAAAACCTCTTTTAAAAAAAGTGGAATTATTTTTTGTTTTGCAGAAGCAATATATTTTTTGTTAGGTTCGTCATCTTCTGAGGGCGAAATATTTTGAAATTTTGTTTGGATATAATAACGGGTTGCTTTTTCGACATCGGAATGAGAGAAAAAAGGCGATAAATCCCTGTCTAATAATTTTTGATTTCTTCGCAAAATCAACCATTTAATTCCTTTCCATATTGGTTTTAAAACAGCTAAAACTAAAAGAGAAATAATAAGATACAGGGTGTCAATTCCAAATTGCTCGAAAATATCTTTAAGAGATTTTAAAATGTCGTTCATGAAGTTTTGAAAAACAATTTACCATAAATCAATGAAAAAGTCCGAAGTGTTTTAGCTTCGGACTTTTTTTATTTGAAAATCTAAAATCTAAAATTTAGAAAACATATTTGTTCGCGGCAATTAAAGTATCAGCGATTTTTTGCCGAGCCGCAATCGTATTGACGGGCGAATTGTTTTTCGTGAATCTCTTCAAAGCAACCAAGAGCATCTTACCTTCGTCGCCTTCGCTCATCGCGGCGATGGTATTTCGCGCCGCCATTTCGATTTTTTGCATCGCGTCGTTGCAGAAAACCTGCGCCATTGCGATTTGATTTTCGGCATTGCCTTTTTCGGCGAGTTTTTGCGCTCTTAAACAAGCGGTTTCCATTGCGTAGGCGTTCATAATAATATCCGCTGAATTGAGCAGAATTTCCTGTTGATTCTGCAAATCCTGCATATATTTCTGCGCCGCCGTGCCGACGACCATCAGCGCGATTTTCTTGGCATTTTGGGCTAATTTCATTTCCATTGCCAAAGTTCCTTCGTCTTCATCAAACGACATTTGCGGGTTCAAAAGTTCTCCCTGCAAATCCTTTGCGGCTTTCAAAAGACCGAGTTCGCCTTTCATAGCGCGCTTTAAAAGCTGTCCCGGAATCAAAAGACGATTGATTTCGTTTGTGCCTTCAAAAATGCGGTTGATTCTGGCATCACGATACGCTTTTTCCGCCGGATAATCCGCCGAATACCCTGCGCCGCCGTAGATTTGCACCATTTCGTCAACGACATAATCGAGTGCTTCCGAACACCAGACTTTATTGATTGAAGATTCGACGGCGTATTCTTCAATCGAACGCAATTTTTTCTCTTTGTCTCCGCCGTCTTCGCCGATTAAAGCATCAATCATTCCGACTGTGCGATACGACATTGATTCGGCAACCCAAGTGCGAATCGCCATTTCCGCGAGTTTATGTTTCATCGCGCCGAATGATGAAATCGGCACGCCGAACTGCTCGCGCTCATTGGCGTAACGAATTGATTGATGAATGGCTAATTTTGCGCCGCCAGTAACGCTTGCGCCGAGTTTGAAGCGTCCGACGTTTAAGATGTTAAAAGCGATTTTCGCGCCGTCGCCGACTTCGCCGATCAGATTTTCAGCCGGAATATGACAATCCGACAAAATCAGCGGCGTGGTCGAAGAAGATTTGATGCCCATTTTGTGTTCTTCCGCGCCGGGACGACAATTTTCGCCGCGTTCGACGACAAACGCCGAAAACTTTTTCTTTTCGCCGTCAACTTTGGCAAAAACGATAAACATATCGGCAAAATCGCCGTTGGAAATCCACATTTTCTCGCCGTTCAAAATAAATTCTTTGCCGTCTTCGCTCAATTTCGCGCTGCATTTCGCGCCTAAAGCATCCGAACCCGAACCAGCTTCCGACAAACAATAAGCCGTTACTTTTTCGCCCGAAACGATGCCCGGAATGTATTTTTCCTTCAAGAAATCCGAACCGAAATAAAGTATCGGAAGCAGTCCGATTGAAGTCTGCGAACCGAATGTTACGCCAAAACCCGAAGCGCGTCCCATATTTTCGGCGACGACCACACCCGTCGTCTGATCCAAATCCAAACCGCCGTATTCTTCCGGGATATTCGCACCGAGCAAACCTAATTCGCCCGCTTTATGAATCAGCGAACGCGCCAATTCCCAATCGTGATGCTCCATCGCTTCGAGATTCGGAATCACTTCATTATCAATAAAATCTCTGGTCGTCTCGCCGATCATTCTTTGTTCTTCGGTCAAATCTTCCGGCGTGAAAATTTCGTCCGCCGTGCAGTCTTCAATCAAAAACGCGCCGCCTTTCATATAGTCTTTACCTTTCTGCATCTGTGCATCCATATATTTTTCTCCTTAAAAATTGTTTAATTAGTAATTTGTTGGCTGTCCGTATTATAACTGAATGAGCGTTCATTCAGCAAGAAAATTTTTATTTATTTTGTATATTGAAGCTAAAAAATCTTTCCGCGCCGTTTTTACCGACCCGAAAAGATTTTGTAAGGCTGTGAATTTTTCCAATAAATCAGCCTGTTCCGATACATATCAGCGAATCGCGCATCAATTTTCTGTCCGAACTGAGCATTTTAAATCGAATGCCGTTGCTCCAAACATCTTCCGCGTCTTTGCCCTTGAACGACAAATCACAAATCCAAACCAATTCGCCGCGTTTGTTTTTTCCTTGTGTGAAGGTGAAGTCAATTCGGTTGGTGCTGTCGGAGGCGGCTTGAAACGACAAAACGCCGCTCAAAAAGTCGAGAATCGTTTTGTCATTCGCCGCCGTGCCGACGTTCTGACAATTTTGCCCGTCCGCTAAACGAATGTCGTCGTTCAGCAATACCTGCCGAATCGCTTCTTTCGCCGTCGGTTCGATAATCTTTGACGATGATGTTTTATTCTGTCCAGAAGCGGCGAAAAACAAAGTTATACCAAAACAGTATAGGAAGTTATGTTAATCTTTAAGGATGCGAGTTGTTGATTATCAAACAGAAATAAGCGAAACAAAAACCGAGTTACGAACTCTTGAAAAAAGACAATCGAATGCCAAGTTGTTGCTTCGGAGTCAACTTCTCGGGCTTTTGAAAAGCGGCGAGTTTTTGCAGTTGAAAAAGGCAGTCGGGATTTTAGGAAGAAGGTTAAAGAATCGAGTCTTTACCACTTATGAGGAAGTCGAGAAGGCGGTGATAGAAATAGCCAAACCAATTTATGACAGCAAAAGAAGCGATCAAAAAACTGACTTGTTACGACTGGCTACTTAACACACCTTCTTAACTTGTTTTGGTATTAGATAAAGCAGAAGAAAATTACTTGAAGCATTAGATATTCGTAAAAGTCTTGTGCATAAGGATTCAATTGAATCATTAGACAATGTGGCGATTACTCTTTTGAATTTGGGAGTAAATCATCTAAATAAAAGTGAAAATGAAAAATATAAGTATGAAAATGAAAAATCTGAAAAATGTTTTAATGACTCACTAAAAATATTTGAAGATTTCCTAATTGAAAGACCTTTTTATGCTTTACAGCAAATAGCTTTGATAAAAAATAATTTAGGTAATCTCTATTGGAAATCAGGACTTATAAATAAGGCTAAGAAAAATTTTAACCAAGCAGTGGAAATAAATACGTCCTTAGTAAATATCAATCCATACATTGCTGCGCCGGATGGCTTATTTTTTTTGGTAAATCTTGCACTTTTTTATCAACAGGAAGTTCTTGATAGAAACAAATCAGTAACTTTATCTTTCAATGCAATAATTCTAGGGTTGCCAATACTTGGGTCTATGAAAAATGTTGATATTGGATTCAATAATGCTAGAACTATTCTTTTCCGTTGGGGAATAAGCGACGACGAAATAGAAAAATGGATTGATAACACGATGGAAGAATTAACATCAGAATTAAATTAAAACAATTCGTCCAACGCTTCATCCAAATTCTTCACGCCGACGACGCGCATTCCCAAAAGTTTTTCCAAACCTTTTTTGTTCGACGCGGGTAGAATCAATTTCTTAAAACCGAGAGTTTGCGCTTCTCTAGCGCGTGTTTCGGCTTGGAGAACGCCGCGCACTTCGCCTGTCAGACCGACTTCGCCGAAAACTGCCGTGTCGGGCGGTACTTGCAGGTTTCTGAAACTCGAAGAGATCGCCGCAATCACGCCCAAATCCGCCGCCGGTTCGTCAATTTCCAAACCGCCCGCGACATTAATGAAAACATCGTCGTTGGCGAGTTGGAAACCAAGCCGTTTTTCTAAAACGGCGATTAAAAGCGACGTGCGGTTGTAATCGAAACCTTGCGCCATTCGTCTGCCCGAACCAAATTTCGTTCCCGTAACTAACGCCTGAACTTCGACGAGCATCGGGCGTGTGCCTTCCATACAAACCGTTACGACAGAACCGCTTGCACCTTCGGGACGTTCCTGCAAAAAGACTTCCGACGGATTGCCGACTGGGTTTAAGCCTTCGCTTGTCATCTCGAAAATGCCGATTTCATTTGCCGCGCCAAAACGGTTTTTGGTCGCGCGGATAATGCGGTGATTGTGATGGCGGTCGCCTTCAAAATACAAAACCGTGTCAACGATGTGTTCGAGTGCTTTCGGTCCGGCAATCGAACCTTCTTTGGTAACGTGACCGATCAGGAAAACAGGTGTTGATGTTCCTTTGGCGAACATCATAAATTGTCCGGCGACTTCGCGGACTTGCGAAACGCTTCCGGGCGAGGATTCTATGTTCGGCGAAAAAACCGTCTGGATCGAGTCAACGATCACGACATCGGGCTGTAATTTTTCGGTTTCGGCTAAAATCGCTTCCAGATTTGTTTCGGGCAGAAGAAAGAGGTTTTCGGCGTTCAAGCCCAGTCTTTCGCCGCGCATTTTGATCTGTTTCTCGCTTTCTTCGCCTGACACATAAAGTACTTTTTGACCGCTGATGCTGAGTTTATCTGAGATTTGAATGATAATCGTAGATTTCCCGATGCCCGGCGAACCGCCGATTAAAACGAGCGAACCGGCGACAATTCCGCCGCCTAAAACTCTGTCAAATTCGTCAATACCGCTCGAAGTTCGCGCGTCGTCCTGCGATTCGATGTCGTTGTATGAAATCGGCTTTGTTTCCCGATATGAAGCCGAACTCAGCCGCGAGCCGACAGAAGAAGAAGAACTTTTGCCGACGGCTTGCGGCGACGGACGAAATCTTTCTTCGACAAGACTGTTAAATTCGCCGCAGTCGGGACATCTTCCGTGCCATTTGCGCTGTTGTCCGCCGCAGTTTTGGCAGACATATATTGTTGCGGGTTGTTTTGCCATAAGATTTTTGTAAGATAATCGGTCAAATTTTTTCAAATGATACAATCGTAAAAAAAATAAATGTATTTCTTTCAAACAACTTTATTTTAACAGACAATAAATCCCGCATTAAATTAGCGGCACGGAATTTGTGTCAATTTAACATTACTCGTTTGAAAATAAATGAGAATTTAATGATAAAGGGGTAACAGACAAATATGGCAGACAATCAAGAAAATAAAAAAATTGTGGATATAGAGCCGAAAGCTGAAGATGAAAACAGCGGTTTTGAGGTGAATAATTTAGGTCAAAACCTCGGCGGCGGAAAGGGAAAAACAGGTTTGGGGCAAATGTCTGGAAGCAATCAACATCCGTTGGGCAATGATGCAGGACAATTTGACGACGAAGACGAATTTTCAACAACCGATCAGTCAGTCGCTCAAGTCGCGCCCGGACAAACCGCAACTTACAAAAATCAAGGCGGCGGCTAATCCGCTGATTGATTAAAATTTATCGAAAAGTCCGGGATTGAGTTTTGCTTTTTCCCGGATTTTTTGTTTTATAAAGATTGAGAAAAATTATGGCTGTTCAATCCGTTCACGCTTTTGCCGAAAAAGTCGCGCTGATAACAGACGGCGCAAATCCGGTTGGTCGCGCTGTCGCAATGCAGCTCGCTTTGCTCGGTTGCTATGTTATCGTCGGTTTTTCGAGTTTATCGGAAGAAAATGAACGCGCTTTGCGGGAACTTCAATCGCTCGGAACGCTGGCAAACGCTGTCGAAGCCGACATTTCAACCGTCAAAGGCGCGAAATATCTTGTTGGCGAAGTTGAAAAAATGTACGGTCGGCTCGATTTGTTGATAAATACTTTGAAATTTGTGCCGCAATCGTCGTTTCAAGAAATTAGCGAAGATGTTTGGACAAAAACAATTGATGTAAATTTGAAATCGGTGTTTTTCGTTACGCAATCGGCGATAAATTTGATGCAGTCGCGCCCGAAGCCGGTAATTGTCAATGTTGTTACAGACGAAAGCTACGATGAAAATTTATTATTCGGAGCGGCGCAGTCGGCTGTTATCGGATTGACAAAATCTCTGGCAAAACAATTTGCGCCGAAGTTTCGCGTCAATTGCGTGGCGGTTGGAGAAGGTCGAAAAAAATCGCCGGAAATCCTCGACGCGGAACTTTTTCGTCCGAAAACAGGCGTTGACAGCGACGACGCGGCGCGGGTGATTGTTTATCTTTTGTCGTCGGAAGCCAAAAGTTTGACCGGACAGATTTTGAATGTCGAATAAACATTAGATTTATAAATTTTCTTTTTCACTCCTGAGATATTTGTTTTTCATAAAATTAAATTCGTGTTAAAATTTTACCAATGAAATTGGACGTTCTCATCATAAGAATCGCATTTGTCCTGCTTTTGGCGGCGATGGGTTATTTGCTTAATCCGCTGGGTCAAACTTCTCATTTGCCTGAAAGTTTCGGCAGAGAAGAAAGGCAAATTTTTTCCGCCATACTCGGTGCGATTATTTCTCTCTGCATTATCGGTTTCGAGATGCGGGCGCGGCGTGCTTCATTAAAAACTCTGATCGGGGCGGCAATCGGTTCGATTTTGGGAATTGTTGGCGCGTACCTGATCGGAATGCTCATCAGTTCGCAGGAAACAGCTGCCGTCAACCCGGAAATGAAAACCTTTATGACGGTTGCGCTCGTATTTTTTATGGCGTATATCGGTTTGATGGTCGGTGCGGCGAAAGGCGAATTTATTGATTTGTCCGCACTCGGCGGAATTTTCTCCGATAAAAATGTTAAGCGTGATTATAAGATTCTCGATACGAGTGTAATTATTGACGGGCGCATCGCCGATGTTGCCGAAACCGGATTTCTGGGCGGAACTTTGATAATTCCGCAGTTCATTTTGACCGAATTGCAGCAGGTTGCCGATTCGTCGGATTCTTCCAAACGCCAGCGCGGACGGCGCGGATTAGATATGCTTCAGCGTCTTCGCAACAACAACCAGATTGATATTCAAATCATCGAAACGGATTTCCCCGCTGTCAAAGAAGTTGATTTAAAACTAATCGAACTCGGCAATGAACTCGAAGCCGTCATCGTGACCAATGATTTCAACCTCAACAAAGTTTCACAGCTTCGCGGTGTCAGCGTTTTAAATATCAACGAACTCGCCAACGCTCTAAAACCCGTCGTTTTGCCCGGCGAAGCAATGCGAGTTTTTATTTTGAAGGAAGGCAAAGAATACAATCAAGGCGTAGCATATTTAGACGACGGAACGATGGTCGTCGTTGACAACGCGCGGCGTTTAATCGGTAAAACGGCTGATGTCGCCGTTACGAGTGTCTTGCAGACAACGGCGGGGAAAATGATTTTCGGGCGTTTGTGGGAGGAAAAAGACGATAATCACGATAGTTCGTCAAACAGTATTCACGATTCGCGTTCGGCATCTTTCCGCAAATCCACCCGCGAACTGCGCCAAACGACGATTATTGAAGAAATTGAGTAAAAATTGATAATTGATAATGGATAATGGATAATAAAAAATCTTAATTATCAATTATCCATTATGAACACAGCCATCATCGTTGCCGCCGGACAGGGAAAACGCTTCGGCGCGGAAAGACCGAAACAATTTCTTGAAATTTACGGAAAACCTCTTTTAATTTACACACTTCAAAAATTTGAGATCTGTCCGGTTGTTGACGAAATTATTCTTGTTTTATCCGCCGAAGAAATTGAAAATTTCACGCGAATGTCTAAAAAATACAACTTAAAAAAACTTTCAAAAATAATTGCGGGCGGAAAAACACGCGCCGAATCAGTTTTAAACGGATTAAATGCAATTGACGCAAAAATTGCCAAAGTCATCGCCGTTCACGACGGCGCACGCCCGTTGGTGTCGGTTGAAGAAATTACGCAAACCGTTGAAAAAGCACAAGAAACCGGCGCGGCGTGTTTGGTCGGAAAAGTTGTTGATACGATAAAAGAAATAAAAGACGGAAAAATTGTCAAAACAATTAATCGTGAACATTTACGTCGCGCTTTGACTCCCCAGTGTTTTCGTTATGAAATTTTGAGACGCGCCTTTGCCGAAAATGAAATCGGCGAAATTATTACGGACGAATGTTTTTTAGTCGAAAAACTCGGCGTTGAAGTTTCAATCGTCGAAGGAAAGGCGAAAAACATTAAAATTACAACGCCCGAAGATTTTCTGTTAGCGGAAAGTTTATTAAAAGAAAGCACAAATCAAAATGTTTAGAATCGGTTTCGGAAACGATATTCACAGACTCGTTGAAAATCGCCCTTTGATTTTGGGCGGCGTAGAAATACCTGCCGAAAAAGGTGCAATCGGACATTCCGACGCGGACGCGCTCGCGCACGCTGTGACTGATGCCATTTTGGGCGCGCTCGCGCTCGGCGACATCGGTTCGCATTTTTCCGACAAAGACGCGAAATGGAAAGATACCGACAGTTTTGTTTTTTTGAAACACACGATTAAATTGATGAAGGGAAAAGGATTTGCGGTCGTCAATCTTGATTCGACAATCAGTCTAGAAAAGCCGAAACTGCGCCCTTTTATTAATGAAATGCGCGAAAATTTAGCAAAGGTTTTGGAAATTGAAATCGAAAATATCAGCGTCAAAGCGAAAACCGGCGAAGGCGTTAATGCCGTCGGAAAAGTTGAAGCCATCAGAGCAGAAGCCGTCGTTTTGCTGGAAAAAATTTACAATTAAAGTCAAATTAATTTTAATTTTTACCTTAAAACAATTAGATTTCTTTTTGGGCGAGTTTGCTCCAATATCTTAGTTCTCGGCGACGAAAATTCGGTGAAGTTTTAGCCGATTCGATTGCCTGTTCAAACATTTCCCGCGCTTTCTCCGGTTCATTTTGCGCTTTGTAGATTTTGCCGAGATAATATAAACCTTCCGAATCAACCAGACGGCGTTCGACGAATTTCTCCAATGCTTCACGCGCTTCGGTCAGCATATTCGCTTCCAGATAAGTCGCGCCGATTTCGCGCCAGATTTCGCTCAGAGCGTGTTTGTCGTTTTGTTCGACGACGACCGAGAAATAATTCAACGCTTTTTGTAAATCACCGCTTTTACGCGCTAATTTTCCGAGTTCGTAATTGCCGTCAATCTCGTTTTTATCAATCTCGACGGCTTCCGTAAAATACTGCAAAGCCTTTTCTCGCTGCTGTCTCTGCAAATAGATCAAACCGAGTTGAACACGCGCGTCGGCATCTCGCGGATTGACGGTCGCGTTGTGCAGAAAGCGTTTGAAATTTTGTTTTTGCCGGAACGCGCCGCCCGCGCCGCGCAAACCGCCGGAAATCGCGCCGCCGAAATATAAAAAGCCGTAAAAAAGCAGAAACGGCGAAAAAAGCCACGGCGAAACGAATTTGAAAACATATAATCCTAAACTAAAGGCGAGCGATGCGGCACAGACTACCAAAACGGCGTTCGCGTAATTTGCGCCCAGAACCGTTCGCAGCGCGAAAATCATCAAAACGCCGAACAATCCAACGCTCAAAAACCAAAAAATTAAGTAAATTGAACCGTCGGCATTTGTTGAATGAAGCAAAACGCCGGCAATCGCAAACGGCAGATGCGCCGCTGCACAAGCCATCAGCGAACAGGTCGCTAATTCGCCGTAACTGCGCTGTAAAACCACGCCGAAATTTCCCGCACCGCCGAAAATACACATCAGCAAAATTAACGCCGGAACGTAAAAAACAGAGAGCGAAATGACCGGCGTAAAGAAATTTTCCTCGAACGAAACGAAATACGGCGCATATTTTCCGGCAATTGGAAAAGGACGACGTTCGTGCTTTAACTCGTTTTTCAATTCGAGATTGGCGTAAAATTCCGCTTCTTCACGCTGCGCGGGCGTTAATTGTCCAGCCGGAGAATTTTCACCGCCAAAACTGGAATTTGTCAGATAATAATCCGATTTTGAAACGGCATAAGTGTTTGCGATGCGAGAATTAACCGCATACTGAAAAGCAAACGAAATAATCAGCATCAAAACAGCGGCAAAAAGCCAACTGCCTTTGTCAATAATTTCGCTCATCGCCGCTGGGGGACGAAAATAAAGTTGAAATAAAAATTTGAAGTTTTCCATATAAAATTTTACAAAATTTGCAGGAAATGATGAATTTTTCCAAAACAAGCGTAGCTTTGAATAAGAAAATCTGTCAAGAATTTTTTTCCAGAAGCATTTTCGGTTAATATCAATTTGCTTTTCAAATTTTTATCAAAGGAAATTCAAACAAATGAAATCTATCGCCGCTTTTTCGTCAAAATCCGCATTTCAATTCTTGATTATTTTAATCGTTTCAGTTTCAGCTTTCGCACAAACTGTTAATCAAAATCTTTATCAAAATATGAGTTGGCGAATGATCGGACCGTTTCGCGCCGGAAGAACCGTCGGCGCGGCGGGCATTCCAAATCAGCCGAATACTTTTTACATCGGTGTCAATAACGGCGGCGTTTGGAAAACGACTGACGCGGGCAGAACTTGGCAGCCGATTTTTGACGATCAACCGACGGGTTCAATCGGCGATCTGGCAATCGCGCCGTCGAATCCGAACACCATTTATGTCGGCAGCGGCGAAGGTTTGCAGCGTCCCGATCTTTCAACCGGCGACGGAATGTATAAATCTACCGACGGCGGCAAGACTTGGACGCACTTGGGTTTGCGCGAAGGTCAGCAAATCGCTTCGATTATTGTTGATCCGAAAGACGAAAACCGTCTGTTTGTCGCCGTGCTTGGGCATCCTTACGGACCGAATGAAGAACGCGGCGTTTATCGTTCAACCGACGGCGGCAAAAATTTTGAGCGCGTTCTCTACAAAGACGTTGACACGGGCGCGTTTCAGGTTGAATTTGATCCGAACGATTCACAGACAATTTACGCCGATCTTTGGGCTGGACGACAAGGACCTTGGGAAAACGGTGCGTGGCAGGGCAAAGAAAGCGGACTTTTCAAATCAACCGACGGCGGAAAAACTTGGAATAAATTGACGAAAGGTTTGCCGACTTTCGAGCAGGGTTTAGGCAGAATCGGTTTTGCGATTTCGCCGACAAATCCGAATCGTCTTTACGCGACGGTTGATGCAAAACCCGAATTCGCAGGGATTTACAGTTCAAACGACAAAGGCGAAAGCTGGCAAAAAATAAATAATGATCCGCGACTTTGGGGACGCGGCAGCGACTTTGCGGAGATAAAAGTTCATCCGAAAAATCCAGACATTGTTTTTGTCGCCAATGTCGCGTCCTATAAATCAATTGACGGCGGCAAAACTTTTACGAGTTTCAAAGGCGCACCCGGCGGCGATGATTATCACCGGATTTGGATGAATCCGAACAATCCCGACATTATGCTGATTGCCACCGATCAGGGCGCGACGATTACAGTTAATGGCGGCGAAACTTGGTCGAGTTGGTATAATCAGCCGACGGCGCAACTTTATCACGTTATCACCGACAACGAATTTCCGTATTGGGTTTATAGCGGACAGCAGGAAAGCGGCTCAGTCGGCATCGCTTCACGCGGCGATTCGGGCGCGATTACGGCACGCGATTGGCGCACCGTCGGTTTGGAAGAATACGGTTACGCCGCGCCCGATCCATTGAATCCGAATTATATTTACGGCGGCAAAGTTACGCGCTTTGACAAACGCACCGGACAAGTTCAAAATGTCGCGCCGGAAGCCATTCGCACAGGAAAATATCGTTTTGTGCGAACCGCGCCGATTATTTTTTCGCCGGTTGATCCGCATATTCTTTATTTTGCGGGAAATGTTCTTTTTAAAACGACGACGGGCGGACAGAATTGGGAAGTTATCAGCCCGGATTTGTCGCGTGAAAAATGGGAAGTTCCCGAAAATGTCGGCGTTTATGCGACAAAAGAAATGGAAACGATGCCGCGCCGCGGCGTTATTTACACGGTTGCGCCGTCTTATAAAGATGTCAACACGATTTGGGCTGGAACTGACGACGGCTTGATTCACATCACAAAAGACGGCGGAAAAACTTGGCAAAATGTAACGCCGCCGGAATTAAAAAGTTGGGCGAAAGTTTCTTTGATTGATGCCGGACGTTTCGACGCGAACACGGCTTACGCGGCGATCAATACATTTCGTCTTGACGATTTGCGACCGCACATTTTCCGCACACACGACGGCGGGAAAACTTGGAAGGAAATTACCAAAGGCTTGCCAAACGGCGGAATCGTCAACGCCGTGCGCGAAGATTCGGTCCGGAAAGGTTTATTGTTTTGCGGAACTGAATTAGCCGTTTATTTTTCGCTCGACGACGGCGAAAACTGGCAGCCTTTGCGTTTGAATATGCCCGCAACTTCGATTCGTGATTTGGTTGTTCACAACGACGATATTGTCGTCGGAACGCACGGGCGTTCGTTCTGGATTCTCGACGACATCACGCCGCTTCGTCAAATAAACAAAGAAGTTGCGACGGCGAACGCATTTCTTTTCGCGCCGCAGACAGCAATTCGCATTCGCCGCAGCGTTCACACCGACACGCCTTTTCCGCCCGAAGAACCGATGGGACAAAATCCGCCCGACGGCGCGATTATCAACTACGTTTTGAAGGAAAAATCTTCAACGCCCGTTGTGCTTGAGATTTACGATTCGACAAACAAACTCGTCCGCCGTTTTGCGAGCGATGACAAACCTCTGCCGTATGACGTGAACAAACTGCGATTTCCGCCTTACTGGCTTCGTCCTCCGCAAATTTTGCCGAACGAAGCCGGAATGCAGCGTTTCGTCTGGGATTTGCAATACGCAAATCCGCCCGCCGACAATTACGATTTACCGATTTCCGCCATTTATAAAGACACGCCGTTTGTTCCCGAAGGTCCGTTTGTAATGCCCGGAAATTACACCGTAAAATTGACCGCAAACGGCAAAACTTATACACAAACATTAAAAGTCAAAATGGATCCGCGCGTTACTTCTTCTCAATCTGATTGGCAGCAGCAATTCGATCTTTCAATGCAAGCCTACGAAGGTGTCAAAAAAACATTCGCAATGCTCGAAGAAACAAATAAACTTCAGGCGCAGTTGAAAAAAACGCTCGAAAAGACAAATGATAATGAGTTGAAAAAGGAAATCGAAGCGTTGGAACAAAAGTTAAATGTATTTGTCAACGGCAATTCGTCCGCGCCTGTTCCGATGTCGGAATTTCCTTTGAACCGATTAAACGGCGCGTTTCAAACTTTGCTCGATCTTTTGCAGGACGCGGACGCGAAACCGACGACGCAAGCTGTCGCCGCCGCGAAAGATTTGCAGAATGCGCTGGCGAATTCAGTGAAAATTTGGAATGATATAAAGGAAAAAGATGTCAAAACCTTAAACTAAAAATTAACGAACGCGAATTTTTCAAACAGTAAAAATCGAAATGATTCACTTTTTACTATAAAAAAAGCGGCAGAAGCTCGCGCGTAGCAAGGGCGCGGATAGCAAACAATTATTGCGCCCTTGCTTACGCGCGGGCTTCTGCCTTTTGAAGAGGAATTATTGTAATGTCAGAAGCAACAAAAACAGATAAAAGCACACGCATTGAAACAGATTCGATGGGCGAAATAGCCGTCGAAACGGACAAGTATTGGGGCGCACAGACGGAGAGAAGTCTCCATCATTTTAATATCGGATTTGATGTGATGCCGCGTGAGATGATTCGCGCACTTGGTATTTTGAAGAAAGCCGCCGCGATTGCCAATTATCAGTTGAAATCGGACAAAATGACGCTCGATAAAACGGATTTGATCGTGCGGGCGGCGAATGAAGTGATTGACGGCGATTTGGACGCGCATTTTCCGCTGCGCGTTTGGCAGACGGGAAGCGGCACGCAGACGAATATGAACGCGAACGAAGTTATTTCCAATCGCGCTATCGAAATCGCGGGCGGCGAACTCGGTTCTAAAAAGCCGATTCACCCGAACGATGACGTGAATATGTCGCAGAGTTCCAACGACACTTTTCCGACGGCGATGTATATTGCCGCCGCCGAAACGATGAACGCTTTGATTCCGCAGGTGCAAAAAGTCCGCGACGCGATTGACGCGAAAGCAAAGGAATTTGCCGATGTGGTAAAAATCGGCAGAACGCATTTGCAGGACGCGACACCGTTGACCGTCGGACAGGAATTCGGCGGCTGGGCGAGTTTGCTCGAACGCGATATTGATAGATTGAAAATGACTTTGGAAGGACTTTACGATTTGGCAATCGGTGGAACGGCGGTCGGCACGGGTTTGAATTCGCATCCCGAATTTGCGGAACGCGCCGCCAAACAAATCGCCGAATTGACGGATTTGCCGTTTCGCTCGCATCCGAACAAATTCGCGGCTTTATCGGCGCACGATGAAATAATTTTTGCGTCCGGCGCGTTGAAAACTCTCGCGGCTTCGCTGATGAAAATCGCCAACGACATTCGCTGGCTCGCGTCGGGTCCGCGCTGCGGCATCGGCGAACTGGTTTTGCCGGAAAATGAACCGGGCAGTTCGATTATGCCGGGAAAAGTAAATCCGACGCAATCGGAAGCGATGACGATGGTCGCCGCGCAAGTTTTAGGAAATGATGCGGCAATCGGTTTTGCAGGTTCGCAGGGAAATTTTGAACTGAATGTTTTCAAACCCGTGATGATTCACAATTTTTTGCATTCGGTTCGATTGCTTCACGATGCGTGTTACGGATTTGTCAAGTTTTGTATCAACGGCATCGAACTCAATCGCCCGCAAATTGATGAATATCTCAATGATTCATTAATGTTGGTTACGGCTTTGAATCAACATATCGGTTATGACAATGCTTCAAAAATTGCGAAAAACGCGCATAAAAAAGGAGCGAGTTTGAAAAAATCGGCAATCGAACTCGGAATTTTGGACGGTGAAAAATTTGATGAATTAGTTAAACCCGAAGAAATGACGCATCCGTAATCGGAAACGAAAAAAGGATAAGAATCGGTTGTTTCTTATCCTTTTTGCTTTAACCACCGATTAAAACCGTCGGACATCCCATCGAAATAAAATTCGGCGGTCCGATAGCTTCCAAAATCTCGTCGCCTTGCCGTGCGGCTGGCATTCCACTGATTAAGACTGTAGTGGACGGCTTGATGTCAACACCGGGACCGTGAATCGGAAGTGGCGGAAAAGTGGCGCAAACATGAATATCCGTCATTGCCGCTGCTGCTAAAATCGTTTTTGCCATTTTCGCTTGTTCTTCAAATTTCACTTTTTTTTCATGGATTTCGGCAGGACCTTGCTCCGGCGTTCCGGTAGCTAGTTTGGTCGCGGCTTCAGCTTCTTTTATCTTTTTTTCAGATTCAATTTTTCCATTGCTGAGACCGGCGGCAATGGCGGGACCGATTCCGCGCCACGCCGGAAGAAATCCGATAATGACGGTTACGGCAGTCGGTCCGCCGGTTAAAACAGGCGGCAATGGATGTAAAACGAGATCGGTTATTCTGGCGGCTGGCGGCATATTTCTCCTTATTTTCGTGTAAAATTGTCGGTTCGCTGAAGAATTCGAGTTTTTGAAATTTCTGTTCTGCAATTGACGCTTTCTAATTGTCCGTTCATATTTTTGGCTCGAACAAGATACAAGTCTTTGGCTTGTGGAAGTTCTTCGGCATCAAATCCTTCAAGATTATCAGGCAGAAAATCAACTTGTAAAAGTAAGCGGCTGACATCTGCTTTTTCATATTCGTCATCTTTTAAAGGCGAATAATAAGGGCTTTTTTCGGTCAGCGGCAAAGCAATTTCGATTTCTCTTTTTAGATTCATTTTTGGCGACAGCTTTGTTCCATATGGAATTCGCCGAACCATCACAGATTTATCAACAGGCAAAGGCGGAACGCCTTGTAAAACAAAGACAGTATTCGGCTCGTGAAAGGCAAGAAAGAAATTGTGCAGTTCAAACTTCATCTGCTTAGTTTCATAATCATAAAGCGGCAACAAATCTAGCACGTAGAGAGTGCGAGTTCCTTTGTTGGAGATTTCGTAATGAAGTGTTAAATTATGTTCGTCCGTTTCCGCCCGACAAATTAAATTTACATCCTTAACTGCTTTTACTTCTTCCATAATCATTTCCTTTTCATTTGATAAAACCGTTTTTGATTCGGTCGGTTGTATTATTTCTCTATCAGCGCAATTACTACCTATTATTAAAATTAGTGCTATTAGAAAACATTTCCCGGCATATTTAATAATCATGGTGGTTTGTTCTGCGTCCAACACCGCGCTGGTCACGATAACGATTATCCGGTCCGTCCGGGTTGCCGATAGCATTTAGCTCTTCGTTTGTATCAAAGTCATCGGTTCGCGGAGTAAGATCAACATTACCATTTGTTGAATGGTCAGCGTGAGACAACTCGTGATGCAAAATAACATCGCTCGGCGCATTGGTTTTGCTGTTCGGGTCAGCACTGTTTGAAACGGGGAAAACTGTAGGATCATAATCAATTTCGCTGTCGTGTCCTGTTCCGTTTGTCGCATCCGGCAGATGATGCCAAGTTTCCGCATTAAAAGGATCAGCTGGATTCGGAGCGCGTTCTCGAATTGTAACGCCGTGTCCTGAATTGTTAATATTATCAAGCGTTTGTTTTCCTTCCTGAGTTGAATTGATAATTGCAATATCATTAAGCGTATCACGCTGGAAATTCGGATTATTAGTTCCGGGCGTAATGGTGATAGAACCGGTATGATAATTTCCGGTTGCCGGATCATACGTAATTTCAGGACCACTGTATCCATTAACCGTCCAAGTTTTGCGCCCGTGACCGCCGCCGGAATGAGGGCGGTCTAAATATCCGGGTTCGCCCGTATCGGCGGCTTCGGCATCCGCCGGTCCCGTCATCTGAAACGGAGCGGTATCCGGTGCCGCGCCGCCTGAATTTATTTTAACTAAAGGACCCGAAATCGTAATGCCCGTGAGATCGAGCGTAATAAAACTTGATCCGACCTTAAATGTTATTTCCGTCAAAGCCTGAAGTTCTATCTTCTGCGCGTTCAATTCGCTGGAACTGCTGACTTTCGTCGTCCGCTTGCCTTTAAACTGCTCGGTAACATCGCCTTCGACATAATCAAACCGTTTCTTGTCAATGCCGATATACATCGAATCCTGAACGTGCAAATCATGGTTTCCGCCAACAGTCACGGCGAGATTTCCGCCCGGATAATTTTCTCCCGAATAAGTACTTGAGCGAACGCCGATGACTTCGTGGCGGTTGCCGCCGCAGGTTTCATACAGCGATTGACGGACACGCACGTCCATTCGTTTTTGCGAATGAATAAAAACCTGTTCCTTGCCCTTTTTATCTTCAAACCGCCATTCATTAAAACCTTTGCCGTCGTCGGGCGTGGTGCGCGATTTGTAATAACTCAGAGTTTTATATTTCGGCAGTTTGTAATGCGGCATTGTCTGCGGATTATAGACCGAGCCGACAATGATCGGCTGATCCGGGTTGCCGCCGATGAAATCAACGATTACTTCCTGACCGATGCGCGGAATAAACATCGTTCCCCATTTATTTCCAGCGATACTCGTTCCGACGCGCAGCCAGCACGAACTGTCCGGGTTATATTTGCCTTCTCTGTCCCAGTGAAACTGCACTTTGACGCGCCCGTATTTATCGGTGAAAATTTCCTCGCCCCCGTCTCCGACGACAATCGCCGTTTGACAGCCGTACATAATCGGTTTGCGGGTTTTCTGCGGTGGACGATATTCCGGTTTTCCGGCTCCGTGTTCGATGCAGGTAAACTCATTACGATATGCCTTCGGAACATATTCTTCGGCGGCATAAGCCGGAGTTTGATCAACTTCGTGTTTGACCGATAATATAATATATTTTTTATTGTATTCCGAATTCGGATGATTTTTGAGTTCAAAACGATGACCGACCGTGAGCGTGCTGCAATCCGATATTCCAGAAAATATTTTATACTGCGAATCGAGAGCAAACATTCTGTTGTTAATCGTTCGCTTATTATCCGTAAAAATATTATTTAGATCGCCGGAACGCTCGCCGCCGCCGGGATCAATTCCGTCATATTTTCTGGCGTATCCGCCCGGATATTCGTAGACTTCAAGTTTTTTATTTTCCCCGACTTCAAATACGCTTGTTTTTTCAACATCTAATTTCTTGTTCGGCTGAAGCTCGAAATTATAATCCCACAGCGTTACCTTACCGCTTTGCATTTTATAATCAACTTGCAGCTTTTTCACCGCGCTTTCAAACACGCTCTCCGTTAAGTTTTCATTTAAAAACCCGATTACATATTTGCGCGGACAGTCTTCAGGCTTTGTAAAATCGTCGCGCAGCGTCAGTATGTCCATTTCAGCCGTGTGTTCAAAATAATAGTAGATGCCTTCTTCTTCCATCAGACGCGAAGCAAAATCAAAGTCGGTTTCCTGATACTGAACACAATAATTGCGCGGTTTATAGTCGTTTTTCAGTTCAAACTTGACTTGAAAGCCTTCAAAGAGTTCTCTTAAAATTTGCGGTACTGTTTTCTGCTGAAAAATTCTGCTTTGAAAACGATGTGTCAGCAGCCAAATGTGCGGAACAATTGTCGCGTAATAATAAGTGAACTGGCGTGTGCGACCGCCGATGTTAAATGAATTGATCAAACCCGTCATAATTCGCACGCCGTCGTCGTCCTGATTGATTTTAATACTGACGGTTTGACCGACAATGTCTGTGTCATTGACCATTTTAATATCGAACTTATCGTCTTCGCGCTCGTGATATACAAGTTCGACATCAATTGTAAAAAGTTCGGAAATTTTTTCTTCGGCACGAACTTTGTTGAGAAGCAAGAAATCTTCACCTAACGGTGATCTGATTGAAATAACCCGATCTTTTTGTGTCAAATTTTCCATTTCTACAATTCCTAAAAATACTTTTTTCCGGTCTTGATATACAGCAGAGCCTGCAATTATTTCCGCCGGTTGCTTTGCAGCTTTACCGGATATGTATTAGACATCTGCGCCGAAATATTTTGCACATCCTGAATTTGAAGATTATATTTTAATTTCTTAGCAGTTTTACAAATAAATCGGCTATTTCTTCAACGGATGCGGCAGTGATAAATTCACAAAGCGCACTTATTCCTAGCTGATCGTATATGCGAAATTTTCATTGTTTCCGATTGAAACATCAACCTGCTTAACGCCTTCGCCGCTCGCCATTCTTGACAGAAACTCGCTGCTCATTTCCGGCAGAAGCGTTCCGTTCAGAATGTTATGAACATTGCGCGCACCCGAATCAACATCGGTACATCGTTTGGCTACGGCTTCTATAACCGCATCGTTGTAGGTGAATTGCGCTTTGTGGTTTTCAAAAATGCGTCGGGCAATTTTTGAAAGCTGTAATTTTATAATCAGGCGAAGAATATCATCGCTGATCGGATAATACGGAGCGATAGTCATACGACCTAAAAGCGCGGGTTTGAAGGCTTTGACGAGTTCGGGACGCAATGCTTCGATCAAACCTTCCGGCTCGGGTTTCGTGTCGGGATCGGCGCACAATTTCATAATCGTGTCCGTACCGACGTTTGATGTGAGCAAAATAACGCAGTTTTTAAAGTCAATTTCGCGCCCTTCGCCGTCTTCCAATTGCCCTTTGTCAAAAACCTGATAGAAAAGTTCCATCACGTCGGGATGCGCTTTTTCAACTTCGTCGAGCAGGACGACCGAATAAGGTTTTCTTCTGATGGCTTCGGTTAAAACACCGCCTTCACCGTAACCGACATAGCCCGGCGGCGAACCTTTTAAGCTGGAAACCGTGTGCGCTTCCTGATATTCGCTCATATTGATGGAAACGAGATTGCGTTCGCCGCCGTAAAGCGTATCGGCTAGGGCAAGTGCGGTTTCCGTTTTACCGACACCGCTCGTTCCGACCAGAAGAAATACGCCGATTGGTCTTTTCGGGTCGGTCAAACCGGCGCGTGAAGTTTTAATGCGCTCGGCAATCGCCAGGAGTGCGCTGTCCTGACCGACAACTCTTTCGGCTAAAGTTTGCTCAAGATTCAAAACCGCATTGATTTCATCCGAAACCATTTTGCCAACCGGAATTCCCGTCCAACCTGAGATAACTTCGGCAACCGTCTGACCGTTGACAACCGGCTGCATCAAAGGCGTTTCACCCTGAACTTCTTTTAATTCCGCGTTTAAAAGTGAAAGCTCGGCTTTTAATTCTTCGACATTTATCTGTGTCGGCGCAACATTTGCGGCGGAGTCTTCGGCAGCGTTTGTGTCGGTTGCCGCAGTTTTGGGGGTGTTTTTGCCCGCCTTAGCGGAAGGAGATTTTCCAGAGCCGGCTGCTGCCGCCGCGCCTTTTCCGTTTGAGGAAGGTTGGATACTTTTGCTCTGCGCCGCATTTTCTTCGAGTGTCGAGCGGATTTCGCGGATGCGGTCAATCAATTCCTTTTCTTTTATCCACTGAGTGTTATATTTATCGAGTTTTTCCTGTTCTTTATCGCGTTGTTCTTTTAACTCCGCCAGTCGCTCGTCGTGTTCCGCGCCGGTTACAAGTTCGCGTTCCAGCGAATTAATTTCTCTGTCGAGTTGATGAATGTGTTTTGTCGAATCTTCGACTGCACCCGGCGTTGCGCCTTGTCCGATAGCAACTTTGGCACAGGCTGTATCCAAAACGCTGACTGATTTATCGGGAAGTTGGCGACCCGTAATATAACGGTGTGATAATTTAACACATTCGACGACGGCTTCGTCGAGGATGCGAACATTGTGATGATGCTCCATTATTTCGGTCAATCCGCGCATCATCGCAATCGCTTTTTCTTCATCCGGTTCTTCGATTTTTACAACCTGAAAGCGACGCGCGAGAGCCGCATCTTTTTCAAAGTATTTCTTATATTCTGCCCAGGTAGTCGCGGCAATCGTTCGCAGTTCGCCGCGTGCCAGCGCGGGTTTAAGAAGATTAGCCGCGTCGTTTTGACCGGCTTGACCGCCCGCGCCGATCATCGTATGCGCTTCGTCTATAAAAAGAATAATGGGCTGTGGCGAGGCTTTTACTTCATCAATCACGGATTTTAAACGATTTTCAAATTCGCCTTTGATTCCCGCGCCGGCTTGCAGCAGTCCTAAATCGAGAGTTCGGAGGATGACATTTCTCAAAGGTTCGGGAACGTCGCCTTCGGCAATTTTTAGCGCGAAACCTTCAACGACGGCGGTTTTTCCCACGCCCGCTTCGCCCGTCAAAATCGGATTATTCTGGCGGCGGCGCGTTAAAATATCAATTACCTGTCGAATTTCAAAATCGCGTCCGAGAATCGGATCAATTTTTCCGGCGCGAGCTTTGGCGGTTAAATCTTCCGTGTACTGGTCGAGAGCTTTTGTTTTTCCGGGAACGCCGCTCGCCACCGGCGCACCGTCCGATGTCGCCGCCGCTGTTTCCGATAAACTGCCCGTTTCACGTTCTTCAGCCGAACCTGACACAATATCCGTAAATTCGCGTTTTAAGGTGTCGTGGTGTTTGGTCAATTCATTAAATTCGCGGGAAATATCGCGGGCGATTCTCGCAAAATTTTCATTTGACATTAGAGCCAAAATTAAATGACCGGAGCGAACACGCGCCGCGCCGTATTCGACGGATGCCAAAAGCCAAGCGTCTTGAATCCAGCGCGGAATTCTTTCGCTCAAACCAGGCGTGCGCGAATTGCCGCTCTTTAAACGATCAAGTGCCGCCGAAACATCTTTTGTCATTCGGTCGGGATTCATTTCAAAATGCCGCAAAATCCGTGAAACGTCAGTATCTTCGGCTTCGAGCAATTTTGCCAGTATATGCTCTATCTCAACATCGTAATTAGTCCGCGACAGACACAATCCGGCTGCGCCTTCGAGTGCCGACCGGCAAGTGTCATTCAGCCTTCCGATAAGTGATTTCAGATTAACATCCATATTTTCCTCCGATTATTTAATTACACTATTTTTATTTGGTTTTGTTTAATTTCCTGTCTGTAGAACTAATTGTTCGTCGTCGTGTATGAACGGGCTGGTTTTTAAAAAAGATGTCCATCCAAGCATCGGACAGCGTATCGCCCGCGTCGTTAAAATTGTACTCGGAACTTCTTTCGCTGTTAATATTAACTGCGCTTCAAAATCAAACTCGTCGCCGGACATAAACCGCGCAATCGAAAGCATCGGTTTGTATGACGAGCCGTTCGGCAGAAAGGCTTGATATTCTACAAACTTTAACGGACCGAAAACGATACGAAACTTTGACTGGTAATCCCAAACGCGCGTTCCAATGATGGTCGTCGCTCCAAGCCCGCTGTTTGCCGTGCCGAGCATTGTGATACTTTCTTCATCAAGCGTTAACCATTGACCGCTGAACTGATGAATTTTTGCACTAACCTCGAAATAATCCGACAATACTCGCTCAAGCGCGAATTTTGAATGAGGTTTTTGAACGATTAAACCTGAATAGGGCAGAAGACTTTCATCGTCCAAATTTAAGCGACCGCGCAAGCCTTGAGTTCCAAGACCGACAATATCAAACAGATATGCCGTAAAATCGTCATTGCCACGTTCATATTGGACGGGAAAACGATATTTTTCCCACGCGCGGAAAAACATCGAAACAGTGCGGTGCGTGAAAATATCCAAAAATGCCCAGAGAGCCGTGTCGCCGTATCGGGCGCGTTCGACAACCAGTTCCGTGTAATGCACGGGCAAAACTCCGACAATTCCGAGCATTCCCATAAAACTGACGAACATTTCAAGTTTTTGTTCGTCGGATACATCTTCAACAGTCTGCTTTATGTCAAAAATTTCAGCCGGCGGAAATCTCAAAGAAGCATTGGAGCGAAAGCGAACGACCTCTTTCTCCGGCGTTACACTTCGGGCAACAGCCGTTTTTTCGGGAAACATTCTTTCAAGCAATCGTACGGCTTGAAAAAACTCAAACTTGTACGGCTCGTCGAGAAGTTCTTGATTTAAAGGTTTTTCCATCGAATTTTAAGATTAAAGTTTTTTATTTACTTTGAGCAGATGAGAAAAAGTTCTGAATATGATGCGAAAAAACACACTCAGAACGCAGCGTGTTCCCGCATTTTAAATGTTCTTCAAAACATATAGCGACCTGCTCGAAATAAATTTGAAATCTACAATAACGCCTGATCGCCCGCTCGCGGCATCCACCTTTTGACGATTTCTTCGCGCTGTTTTGTCTTGATAACTAATTGGTTAAAAGAATTTAGCGAAGTATAAATGCCCAAAAATCTTTCGAGAACACTGGCGAAAACAAACAATCCGCTGCCGACGAATTGATCTTCGTCAAATTCGAGCGTCGTTTCAACTCCGCGCACAAATCCCGCGCCGGTGCGATTACCGATTTGCCGCACGATTTTTCGGCTTTCAATGCCGGTGATTCCCAAAATTTGTTTGTGAATCACCGCCGAATCATTGAAATTATAAAGCTGCAATATCTCTTGCAACGCTTCGGGAACGCCATTCTGATTTTCGACAAGCGACAAAAAATTTAAATTTAAGTGCGAAATCAAACGCCACTGCAAAGCCCTGCGCTGCGGCGGGCGAATCGTTTCCGTCGGTTTAGTCAAACAGCGAATTCGTGAAATCAAAGCCGTGCCTTCAATTTCAAAATCACCTTCTTTGCTGCCGAAGGGAAGCCGTGCCGGTAAATCACGATTTGTACAGGTATTTCTTACGATAATGACTTCTTCAGCCGGAACGCGCGGATTAAAATTTTTGTCCACCAGAGTCAGAAAAACTTCTGTTCCATCGTCATTCGGTCTTTGCGACGCGCGACGATTGGCATACCAGAAAACCTTTTCTTTCTGGCTTCCGTGAGCGTGTTTCAACGAATAAAACGGAGAAAATTCGCGTGTAACTCCGGTGCGCGGGTCAGTTGTAAAAACTTCGTCGGTCGAATAAATTTCCGTCGCCGACTGACGATGAATGTCGGCAATTATTTGATATTCGTATTTTTGCTGCGAAAGATAAATCGGATCAGCAATCAGCGAAAACAGGTTAATAATCGGCGAACAACCGAGTAAAAATGTATCAGTTGTGATGGGCGCGCGCGGCGGAGTGACATTTTTCAGATGAATTACAATGTCAAAATGATTACCGAATTTTTTTCGCGCCGCCTCGTCAAGTCCATATATATCAAAAAACAAAAATTTATGCGGAAATGTAAAATATTCCGTCAACAAACGATAACCGACGAAAGAATTTTTTGAATACGGCAGCATTCCTTCGTCAACCGAATAACCAACTTCGCGGATTGAATCTTTCGGCAGAATCACCGGATCAGGTAATTTAAGCTGAATATTACTCATCGAGGGTAAAGTTTTATTGGTAATCGGAGTTTCTTTCGGTTGGATTTCAACGGCTGACGAATGATTAAAAATCAACTCGTAAAGCGGAAAAACAAGTTGCGGGTCGCCGTTCAGATAAAAGCGCAAAAACTTTAACGGCTCGCTGGTTTCAGCATCTTTCATTTCGGAAAACAACGTGTCGCCGAAGCATTTCAGGCTGATGCGAATCTGGCAATCGGTGAGTTTTCCCTGCGCGTTCGGCGGAGCGACGGATTCCAAACCGGCGTGGAGAACTTCTACCGGAACGAGTTGGGTGTCATAACAAGTTTTAAAATTACAGGGCGAACCGTCAATCGGGCGCGAGTAAAGTTTTGCTCCGCGTTCGATTTTCTGAATAACGGTAATTTTATTTTTCGGAGAGCCGAGGAGAAACTGCGAAATCGCCATCGAAGGAATCGGCGATAGATAATGAGGATAGATAACATTCAGAAATGACTCGGTAATTTCCGGCAGTTCATCATCAAGTTTCAGATTGATTCGTCCGGCTAAAAAAGCGAAAGCCTCAATCATTCGCTCGACGTGCGGGTCTTCGATTTTTTCTTCGTCAATCAGCAGACGCGCGGCAATCTTCGGATATTTTCGTGCAAAATCCGCACCCATTCGGCGAATAAAAATCAGTTCACGTTCGTAATAATCTAAAAGTTCGTCGCGCATTGAAAATAAAAAATTTAACTGGTTTCCTTGACTTCAAACCCGCCGCTTCCTACTTGCAGAATCGTATCAAAGACGACGGGTTCAGGTATCGGTTCAACTCTCAAAGTTGCCTGAATCCGAAATTTAACGCCTCTTTCAACACTGTTAATTTCTTCAAGCACTACCTTTAAGTTCGTAAAGCGCGGTTCAAAAATTCGCAGAGCCGTTTCGATGCTGTGAATCAAATTTTTTCGGTCGCCGTGATTCTTTGAACTCAAACCCGTAAAATCCGGCAATCCGTAAATTGCCAAAGATTTGTTGATTTCTTCCAAACCTTCGGGAATTTCAATCGGAGAATGACGGGTGTTCAAAAGCCATTCCAGATCGCGCCTGACCGCTTGCTTCAATTCGCTCAAACTTCTCGAACGTGATTTCGGTGCTTCAGTTGAAACTTTAGGTTCAAAATCAAGCAGGCGATCAATGATTGAAGGAGTTATTCTGACTTCATTATTCCGCAATTTTATCCTCCGAATCTATAAAGAAAAAAGATTAATAAATATTTGTTACAAAAAATACAGATTCTGACAGATTGAAAATTTCATACAATCTATCAGAATCCGTCGGGATTGTTCAAGTTAAGAGCCTTCTCAAATCTGAGAAGTGCTGTCTGAATAGTTCTATGACGGTTTAGCGAGTTTTAGTTTCTTTAGGCGTAAACTTTGTTTTCCTTAGTGTTGTAACGCGTCTTGCCGGCTGAAACCATATTACCATCCGTATTTTGTTTGAAATACTCAATCTCAATATCATTGTAAGTGCATTGATATTGTTCGGTTGGCTGCGTGTTTTCCTGATCGTGAGGTATGTAATCGGTAATAAATACTTCTTTTAGTTTTATTACTTTATACGGTTTTCCGGTTGCCTGACCCGCTTGTTTTATAAATTCAATAGTTACATCTTGAAAGTGAGTTCCCTCAAACTGCCGTCCGGTTAAATCCGGGGTATGTGCGCCTGTGTCAACGTGAAATCCTATCGGACTTGGTTCTGCTTTACCGACACCGCTGCCGGAACCGCTGCCAACTGATGACGGGGAATGAACCGAAAAACTTACATTGTGCGCTTCAATCCATTGTTTGTGATCAGTGTCGTCTGATTCTCCATTTACGGAATCCATTTTCACAAATATATGTGCCATTTTTTGTTCTCCTTAAATTATTTTTTTATCTGATTAACCGATTGTTAAAAACAGCCGGGTTTATTATACTGGGCTGCTTAAAATTTATTAAGTTTTGATCCCATAAATAAATGACGAACAGCAAATTATCTTTTGCATAAATGACTAAAAATAATTTGCTGTTTTGTTTATTTAACCTGCTCGGGCAGATCCGCGACTAATCTTAATGAAACCGAGAGTTCGTCAAGTTGGAAATGCGGTCGCAAAAAAGCAACTGCTCTATAACAACCGGGTTTTCCGGGAATTTCGGCAACGTCAATTCGAGCTTCGCGCAGCGGACGCGATGCTTTAGCACTTTGCGATGCGGTATCGCTTTCCAGAATATAGTTACTGATCCACCGATTTAAGAATTTTTCCGCCTCTTCGCGCGACATAAAACTGCCGATTTTATCCCGCATCATTGATTTCAAATAATGAGCAAAACGTGAAACGGCGAAAATATATTGAAGCTGAGTTGAAAGCCGCGCGTTGGCATTGGCTGCGTCGGTATCATATTTCTTTGCCTTATTCGCCGATTGAATGGCGAAAAACGCCGCATAATCAGTGTTTTTGCAGTGAACGAGCGGAATAAATCCGTTGTCGGCAAATTCTTTTTCGCGGCGGTCGGTAATTGCTACTTCTGTCGGACATTTCATCGCAACTTCGCCTTCGTCGGTTTCAAAGGTATGCGTCGGCAGTCCGTCAACCAAGCCGCCGCCTTCCACGCCGCGAATCGCCACGCACCAGCCGTGCATCGAAAAAGCCTCGGTCAGACGAACGCCGAGCGCGTAAGCGGCGTTGCTCCACAAATATTTTGAGTGGTCTTTGCCGGTAACTTCTTCTTCAAAATTAAACGTCTCAATTGGTCTGGTCGCCGCGCCGTAAGGTTCTCGTCCGAGAACACGCGGAAGCGTCAAACCGACGTAGCGCGAATCTTCCGATTCGCGGAAACTGCGCCATTTCATATATTCCGTGCGGTCAAAAATCTTTGAAACATCGCGCACTTCAGTCATATTCGAATATTCGTCCCAACCGAATAATTCCGGTGATGCCGCGCTTAAAAAAGGCGCGTGCGCCGTCGCCGCGACACCCGATAATTTTTCAAGTAAAGCCATATCCTGCGGATGATTGCCGAACTCGTAATCGCCGATCAACGCGCCGAACGGTGCGCCGCCGAAAGTCCCGTATTCATCTTCATAAACTTTTTTGAACAAGGCGGATTGGTCGAATTCGACAGCACGCTCAAAATCTTTCAGCAAATCTTTTTTGTTGACACTTAACACGCGAATTTTAAGCTGTGTGCCGGTCAAACTGTTCATCACCAGATGATGAAGTCCGCGCCACGAGCCTTCCAGTTTTTGGAACTCCGCGTGGTGCATAATTTCATTCATCTGTTCGGTCAGCAGGCGGTCAATTTCGGCAATCCGGGAATTTATCGCCACATCCATATTTTTGGACATTGTTAATTGACCCGACATCACCTGAGAAACAAATTCGCCGATCATATCTTTGGCACTTTCCTTTTGAAATTCGTCCCGCGCCATTCTGCCCTCGGTCAAAATCTGGTCGAGCAGACTGGTTTCCTGAACTTCCTGCTCTTGCACTTCAACTTCTTTTTGTTTTGCTTTATCAGCCATAATTTATACCTCCTTTCCACCTTCGATGCCGAGCGCATCGCTTAGTTGCTGTTGTTTATCGGTATTTGAAATAATATCGTTAAGAATATTTTCCAACTTTTCGTTACCATCCATTTTTGAACGCAAATCGGAAAGTTTTTTACGCGCTTCGACGAGTTTGCGAAGCGGTTCAACCTGCTGAACTACGCTGTCAGGCTCAAAATCTTCGATACTGTTGAACTTTAGTTCGATACCCAGCTTGCTGCCGTCGTTTTGCAGTTTATTCTCGACGCTGTAAGCCAGACGCGGCTTCATACCGGACAATACCTGATCAAAATTATCGCGGTCAACTTCGACAAATTTGCGATTTTTGAGCGCGGGCAGCATTTCTTCCGGTTTTCCGACAAAATCGCCCATTACTCCGACGACAAACGGCAATTCTTTCAACTCGATTGCTCCGCCGACTTCGACATCGTATGTAATTTGAATACGCGGCGGACGCACGCGATCAATTCTATGTTGCAGACTTTCTTTTTTTGGCATATTTTTTCTCCTTATCTTTTTTGTTTTTAATTTATAAATAGACTTCAGACAATCTATTGGGATTCCGGCGAATCCGGTATATTTGTGTTAAAGCCGAGTGTTTGCCGCAGTTGCGAAAGTATGGATTCGTCTTTGATGACATCCTGAAGCCACGTTTCAAGCGGCATATTGCCCCATTTGACGGCACGCTGCACTAGATATGAAACCGGACTGTGCGGCTCGGTTTTTTGGAAAAATTCGGCAAGATCGGAAAGCCTCCGAAGCGCGTCTTTCCGATTTTGAATCGTTCCGCCGACGCTTGAAACAACAATTCCGCTTTTGTCCGTCGAACTTGCTTCATTTCCATCACTTTTTTCTTCGTCAATTCCTTCTTCAATCTCGTCGGGTTCTTCGGCGCGTTTTTCTTCCAAAAGTTTTTTAACTTGAGTTTGAATATCTTCCAGCGATTTTTTTAAATTGCTGAGTCCGGGAGCTTGGTTGCGATCAAATTTCTCTTCGATGACGCGGTTAAGATCAGCGTATTCCGCCCAACATTCTTCGATAACGAAGGAAACTTCTTCGTAAAAAGCACGACGCGATTCGGATTTCGCCTTGCGCCACAAATCGGAGGTAACTTTTTTTTCCGCTTCGGCTTGCGCTCTCAGCTTTTGATAAATTTCCTGATCAGCGGAGCCTAATGTTTCGATATTATCGGGAATATCGAAGCGTTTTGAATCCTCAAAATCAAAAAAACTGTATCCGTCGCCCTGTGTTATTGTTGCTTCCTTAATGGTAAACGCGGTTTGCGTATCCATCCACGAAATGGCGTTGGCGCGACCTTCCTGATCGCCGTCGTCGATTTCGGGAAACATCGTTTCCCAGAATTTGTCCTGCAAACCGCTGACCATTTTCAAACTGTCGCGCAAACCGACAAATCCGTGTTCTTTAACAATTGCTTCTGAAAACCACACGGCAATCTGTAAATCTTTGGTTTCTTTTTCAAGCGCAGACTGCGCCAATCCAATCACTTTACGAAAATCGGCAACTTTTAAGTCGGTTTTCCACGCTCCTTGGGCATCATTTTTATCCGCCCGCCGCGCTTCGTTGATTTCGTCATAAAGCCCGGAATAGCGTGTGCATTCTCCCGCAGGATTTTCTTCCGAGATCGGCGACAGTATCGCTTCTAAATTAATTATCGGGGGTAATGGTTCAACGGTCATAAATGTTTTCTAATCTGCTCATTTTATTCTGCTTATACACTTTTCAGTTAGAAATTATGCAATAGCAGAATGCCAAGCGGTCATCAAATATTCAAACGATGTTATTGAACTTAGTGCCTTTTCCGAGAAACTTTTTAGTCCTTGACTGATTAACTTACTTACTTTGGTCA
>JBBSIE010000042.1:0-30332 GCA_038232235.1 Pyrinomonadales bacterium
CGTAAAAGAAAAGATTTTAAGGTAAACATCGTGAATTACTCCGTAAATAATAAGATTAGTGCGATTTACATTGCCGCCTGATTAAAAGAAAAATTATTTTGAAAAACATTTTCCGATTCATTAAAAAGCGATGAATCCGCTGTTGCATCGGCAAATTGTTCATTTTGCGAAATATCATCTAACCTCGCTGCCCGCTCCCAATGCTTCGCCCATTTTTCATCGCGCATCATAAGCCAGCTATCAATTTGCGGATGAAATATTTGAACGCACGAGAGCAAATATGGAAGTTGTTTTCTCAAGTATTCTGCATCGCGGCGATTTTTGGCGAAATAGGTAAAATAAACGGACACATTGCTCTCGGTGATTTCCACGACATTATCGCGCTCAAAAGCGCGGGCAAGCTGAATGGCGGTTCTGACCGACGGATAATGCGAAAGTCCGGCAACGCTGCGAATCGAATCAAGCAATTTTAAGGCGTTTGACAGATTTGCAGAACCGATTTCGGGACATCGCGCCCGCAAAATTTCAAGTTCTTTTTCGAGCAAAGGCGTGGCAAAATAAGTGTGCAGATGCCGATCTCTGAACGACAATGATAATTCGTGCCGCGAATCGTTAGACGTGGAAATAACAATCGGCAAAAATTCCGCATCCTTGCATCCGACAAAACCATTCTCAAGCCGCTCGACGAAAATCACTCCGGCGGCAAGCGGTCCGAGAAGCGCGTCTTCGATTGCCGCGCCGAATTTGTCAACTTCATCGAGCCTGAGCAGTGTCGGAAATTCGTTTTCCTGCGCTTTCGTGTAAGCGGCGGCGACTTCGCCTAAAATTAAAAACTCGCGCGTAAACCTCTTTCGGCGAAATTCGTCAAGAATGTTTGGACGCTCATTTTCGGGGTAAGAAGCAATAACCGAACGGGCTTCTCGCATAAAAAATTCCTGCTCCGCCGCATCCCACGAGCAAAGCAATTCTTCCTGTTTGAGTTCATCACGTCCCGTTACCGCGAAATAATCGAGATTGCACGCTTCGTATAGCGCGTCGGAGAAAACGGTTTTGCCGGAGCCGGGATTTCCCGTGGCGAGCAAGGCAAAACCGGAAAGTAGAGATTGACAAAAATCGCTGAAATTTCCTTCGTCGGGAATGTAGCCGGTGGTGCAGATAAGATCGTAAAGTTCATTCTGCCGCCCGCCCGCGACCATTTGGCGCGGATTGATTTTCGGTTTGTCCGATTTGCTCGGCATCATAATTTACCTTCCTTCGTCCATCGCTTTGATTGCCAGAGCGCGAAACTGCGGCGACATCTTCAAAAGCGCAACACGGATTTTATTAGGATCGTCCGTTGAGAGAATGTCCGCCATTTCGGATTCGCTCAAGTTTAATCCGGGCAAATCATTTCCCGTTTCAGCGAGTTTTTGGGTTTCATAAATATCATTACTTCGCTGTTCAGCCGGTAAATCCGTGATTAAAACGTAAGCCTCAGTTCCGGCTTTAATAACTACGAAACTGTTTTCCTGCGAATTTCCGCGAATTATAGAAGAAACTTCGCCGCTTAATCCGCCTGTTCCGCTCAAAACGATTGTTCCACCGCCGCGCCTGCCACGAGATGCCAGAACACCCGCCGCTTGTCCGCCCGCTTCGCGCAAGCCGGCAAGAAAACGTGCTCCCCAGCTTTTGCTGGATTTGCGTATCCCTGTAACGCCCGAAGCCCCATCAACGCCTAAAATTTCACCTTCAAATTTGACGAGTTTGCCGGACTTCGGATCAATCGCACCGATTATTGAAATAAAGGCACGATTATATTCGCTACCACGCAACCTTCCGACAACTATAGTTCCGGCTGGATATGAAAATCCGCCTTTTTCGACAGCGCGGGAAAGTTCCATTCGCACAAGTCCGCCCGATTCGCGCAAAGTGTAAATTGCGCCTAAAAAACGCACCGGCAAGAGCGTTCCGAAAGCCGGAACATTGGCGGTTTCATTTGATGAAACTAAACGCCGCGACGAATTATTGGAAGAAATTTGGGAAACAAAATCTTTTTTACCGGGAACGCTTCCGAAAAATACTGAACGTGCAATCGCACCATCTGATTTGTCCGAAGTGTTTTCGCCGTAGTTATTATTTGTCTTTGGTTGAAGAAGCGTATTGGTCGGCGAAACTTCGCCAGTGAACAAATTCGGCGAGGATGAAACATTTCCCTGCTGAAGTGGCGGCGCGACGCGAACTTGATTTTGCGCCCCGTTTGATTTACTGCCCGAAGTTTCATCAGGCAAAATAATCATATTTCCCGATGACAGATTGTTTGGCTGTCCGCCTGTTTTATCGCCCGAAGTCTTCTGTAAATCTTGTTCAGTGGCGGCATTCGGATCAATCGAATTATCGGCAACGGTTGGAGAGTTTTGATTAATTCCCGTATCGTTTGCCACCATAGCCAAAGCCGTTTTTAGTTTTTCATCGCCGCCGTTTTCGGTTGAAGACGAACTTGTGCCATTCGTTTTTTGATTGCGGTCAACTGCGACTTTTCTTTCGGAAGCGAAAAAACCGAAGCCGAAAGCCCAGCTTATAAAAACTACGAATATGCCAAAGACCGCGCCGAAAGCCAGAAGAAACATTACGGATTTACGGCGTTTATCGCGTCTAAGATTTTTGGCTTCCTCTTCATCCACACTTCCGCCGGGCGCGGCATCGTCTTCATCCAAAACAATTTCGTCGTTTATCTGATCCGCGGCTTGAAGTTCGTCAAAATTTTCTGCATCGAACATTTCTTTTTCGGCGAGAAATTCATTTCGCGCCGCAAGTTCCGATTCATTTTCGTCGAGTGCAGGCGGGATAACGACTGGAACATTTTCTAATTTACGATTCATTTTTTGCCGTCCTCCTTTTTATCAAGCTGATTTTCAGTTGAAGCAGTGGCGGGAGCATCAGCGGCACGGTCGTGTGCGGCTGAAACCCGCAATTTTTGATTCGCGCCCAAAATCGGATTTTCATAAACGACGGCGTAATACACGGTTGCGCCTGCGGGAATCGCCCCGGCAAGTGATGTCGTTTCCGTATATTTGCGTTCCAGCCGTTCAATCTGCAAACTGTTTCCCGATTTATCAACCGTTTGAATTTGCAGTTCCGGCATTTCATCAAGAAGTCGCAAAGCATCATCGCCCGCGTTTTTCACCGCGACAATTATGAGCTTTTGCAGCGCGTCAATCTCGATGACTTTTGCGCTCGAAAGGCTTAATCCGTTGGTTGACGGCGACCAAACGGTGAATTTTCCCCTGGAAGATTTTATCGCTTCCGCCAGCTTTTTATTTACAATACGCGACAATTGCGTTCCGGTTTTCATTTTCCGCCCTTTGGAATCAGAATCGGTTTTGCCGTTTCCTCCGCCTGCAATTTCGATAAAAGCTGTCGGCGAAAAATTATCGTTTTTATTTTCTTCAAGTGTTTCCGCATCAACCGGAAAATTGCCCGTCATAAGGCGCGAAACGGCGCGGGTTTGTCTGACTTGTTCGGCAGAATTTTCATCGCCGAGATTGACTTTTAATCCGGCGGCGCGGCGTGCCGCAACTACTTCCGCCAGGTTGTAATTTAGAACGCAGCGGTGAGCGTTTTGCCGAATATCCGGCGCGGGAACGATTTCAAGCACAATTACCAAGCCGGACTTCATCTGCATCGTAATCGTTACCGACAGCTCTTTTTGACCGGGAACGGAAGTAGGCAGAAAACCTTCGCCCGGATAAAGCGTGATCGAGCGGTCGGTTTCTTTCGTCGGCGATTGAAAGACGGTTACAAGGCGCGGGTTTCCTTCGTGGATATAATAAATTTGGTCAATCAAAGGAAATTCAACAACCGAAGTGGCATTTTGTGCTAAACCTAGACGAATGACCGTCGGCTGCTTCGGATTCACCGATACACTCGCTTCGCCCGATAAGTAATCGGTTTCGACGCGATTTACAATCGAAACTGCCGTTTTTTCACTAACAGTCGTGTTTTTTTGCGTTTCGTTATTTATTTCTTTTGATACCGGCGGCTTTGTCCGGTTGACCTTCGTTTTTGTTCGCTGTTTGAGTTTGCCCGTTTGCGCCGAAATATTATCGGCACTAGAGAAAAGGACTATCAGAAGCGATAGAACGGACAAACCAAAAAGTTTCGCCGAGTTTCGCAAGAAATTTCTACTAAAAATCGAATTTATTTTCATCATTGTTTTATTTTGTAAAAGAGGCGCGTTCATTTTATTCGCGCCATTTGTGTTTAATTTTCTAAATTTTCTAAATCTGGATAAGCACGGCGTTGTGCCAAATCATTCCTGAACAAACCAGCCAACTTGCGCTTTGTAAAATTTTCATTTAAAGAATTTATTGTTTCTCTCCGACAGCATTTGTTTCAGCGTGGTTTTGACTGACTGCGGGCGAAATCTCACCGCCGGCGGTGCGTTCATCCGACAGCAACACGAGCGGCGATTTGCGTGTGCCGTCAACCGCTTCGGCTCGATATTTCAAAACATAAAAGCCCGTGCGGTAATTGTTCTCGTTTCGCACCGGATTTGTCGGCGAGTCCATCAGCAGGAATTTGACTTTTATTTGCGTTTCCTCTTCCACGCTTACGCCGCCAGAGACGCGCCGAATAATTCTTTTGCCGAGAGCGCGAACAATATACGGATCGCGTTCATCTACACTTAAATCCTGCAATTCCCAACTCGAATTGACGCTTTCCGCTTTTTCTTGTACGAGAAGTTTTTCCGTGTTGAAAAGTTGTGCTTGTTGAAGCGACAAATTCGGCTCCATCATCTTGAGCAGACGATTGACATTTGCCGGGCGAGTCGCACCATTCACTTCATAAAGGCAGTGCAGAAATTCAGTCACCAAAGCCTTTTTGTCGCCACTCGTCAAGTTATCGGGCGCGAGGCTCACCGCCTCTGTTTGCCCGTAATCTTTGTTGTTAATCGCCAAGGAGCGTCCACTGGTTTTGTCAACGACAATCAAATCCGCCTTTCGCAGGGCAAGATAAAAATTCACGCCGCAACTGACGAAAAGTATCATCGTTAAAATAAAGAGAGAACGCAGTAGATTAGAAATCGTCAAAACGTCTTCCGGGTCGCGTTCGGAATAAATCGGCGCGATACCAGGGTTCTGTTCGACCGTTTCGCCGGAAAAATCCAATTTTTTCTCGTTTGAATCAAGTGTCATAAAAAATCCTCGTAAAAATCAAAATTTAGTGTTTTGAAATAAGCCCATTCCGTTTAATGAATTTGCATCAGGCGTTTAACAAACGGCGGAAACTCTAATAACAAAATTTCGGAAATCCAAGGTGATTCACCCATTTCCGAAAAATCTTCACGAGTTCCCAAAATTTGCACCGCAAGGGTAGCGCGTCAGATACATATTCGAGCAGACTTCCATCATTTCAAGCAGATTTAACTCTCTTAATTTAAGCGTTTTTCCAGTCATGTATTTCTCGCTTACTAATTCGTTCATTATTCAAATAATTTCAAAAACTCATTTATGTTTTTTATCGCGGCTCAGGCAACTAAAAAAGTCTACTTGCCCTGAGATTGCAAAACGAGTGCCACTAAAAATACACGCTATAAACGCTTATTTTTATGCTCTTTATGTGATTTTTAGGTAAATTCAATGATTTAAAAAATTCAACCGATTGATAAGTGGTATCTTGAACACACCACATTGGTTTGCTCAACCAACCACCTTTTAGAACAGGACTGACTTAATAACCGATTACTAAAAAAGCGAAACAAAAACGCGGTATTGTCGGCAAACCACTCTATTAGCTGCCGTGAGAAATAAACAGCACAAAAAAAGCCGACTTACGTTCAGGCGGCAGATTCAATATTGATTAAAAAAGTGAAAAGTCGGGAATTACTTGGGCATGAGTTTATTGCCTCCAAAAAAAGTTCCGCGAGCGCGTATTTGGTCTGGTTGTGCAGCGCGAATCGGTTCGCCAACGATTAAATCGCCACTGTCTGCCAAGCGTTCCACTTTACCGTTATTAGCTTGGAATCTGTTTCCCGTGCGCGGTTCGTAAAAAACTTCGTTTGGTTCGTTGTTTGATTGTTTTTCGCTTGCAGTATCACCCGTCAAATTCATTGAAACAGTTTCAGTAGAAGGAATGGATATATTTGTTTGAAAATCAGTTGAATTTTTTGTCTGAGCTATTTGATTTGGTGATTGAACGAGAGCTAAATCGGTTTGTTTGGCTAACTCAATATTTAAGAATCTTGGGTTAGCGATGTTTGTCAAAAGCGATCCGTTAAAACCGATTTCCGGGTCTTTTAGCCAAACGCTGGCAACCGACACGGAAACGGCTGATGGATAAACGCTCGCAGGACGCGAGCCGGGAAAAATTTGCCGCATCCGAAGCAGGCGATAAACGACCAACCCGCGGGCGACATAAGCAACGGTTTCCCTGTAAGGCGGAACTCCGCCGATTGTTTTAATTTTGCGTCCGTTGATGATTTTCCTGCCATTACGAATTGTTCTGCCCGTTAAAAATGCGTCAACCGCACCTTCACCGGCATTGTAACCGGCGAGAATCGAATCAATCCGCCCGCCGAAACGGTTTTGCAAGAATTTGACGTAACGCGCCGCTGCTTTGATTGCAGGTTCCGGTTGATACGGATTCGGCAGATTAAAGCGTGTGGCGGTTGCCGGAATAAACTGCATCAATCCTTGCGCTCCGGCAGGTGAAGCGAGCCACGGACGAAATCGGGTTTCGTTATAAGCAATCGCCCATAAAAGATACGGGTCAACTCCTTCTTCGGTAGCGACACGCGAAATTGTCGGCTCAAAAAACCTTGCTCTTTCAATTACCGAAAAACGCGAAAACTGCGCTCTTGTTAAAGCGGTCGTTTGTCCGAAACCGGCAGGTTGAAGCGATGCGAAAAGTAATATCAGAAAAAAAGCGTTTAATCGAAGTGCTAATTTACGATGCACTTGAAAATAAGTCTTAAAATTTTGGTTCATAAATTTATCGGTTTGCAAAATTCGGGTTTTCTTGCCGAAGTAAAAATTCGGCTTGAATTCCCGAATGGCAAGCGATATGCCGCAAGCATAACTCATTATTCTGCAAAGACTTAAAACAAGGCACAGGTTTTGCACTCTCGAATTTCCAGCGTCAACCGAAAGATCAAGCGTTGGCGAACAAAAATAAAAAATTAAGTAGGAAACACGAAATGAAAAATAAGCTAAATTCGGGCGTTGCAACTTTGCAAAAGGCAGCAGCTCATGAACTCGAAAACTTCGTTAGTAATCAAACTTTGAGAAACTTAAAAAACAAAATTTGCCTTGCCGTCAAATCCGGCGCACCGATTTTCGGAGCGATTTTGCTCAACCTAATTATTCACGAAGCCGCACACGCGCAAAGCGGCGGTCCGATATTTTCGGGGAATTCCGGCAATCTCGCCAATATTATCCGCGAAGGCTTAAAACTTTTCGCCATATTGCTCTTTTGCGGCGGCGCACTCGGAGTCGGCGCGGCAATCTGGAACAAGATGTGGGGCAAGGAATGGGGCAATTACGCCATCGGGGGCGGCGCAGCATTCGCTTTCGGCACGATTATAGCCGTCATTTACTCCATCTCGCAGGGACAAGCGGTGACAGTTGATACGAACTTTTAGCTTTGGAGGATTTCTAACACAATGAAACCGAGACCGATCAGACCAAATGTTTATCACGAAATAAAACGCTGCGGAGTTTTTCAGGGCGACTGGAAATATATTCTCTGTCCGACTGCCGCCGCTTACATTCTTCCCTTCATCTTCGGTTGGTGGATTTACTATATTCCGTTGGGCGTTCCGCTCGGAGCTATTACTTTTGTTTTTACGCTTTCGCTTTTCACGTTCTTGAGAGCCAGCAAACCGAAATGTTGGCTTTATCACAGATTGGACGCGGCGAGCGACGGCTGGAGCAAATTCCGCCGACCAATCGCGGACGAATACGAATCCGATTATTGGGTAAAACCGGATCATTCCTAAAACTTAAAGAAAAAAATTATGCTTGAAAATTACACGAATCTATCACCCCTTTTTTTGATAACGAGTTTGATTGCCAGCAGCGTTGCATTGGGAATCGGACTCGTTATCGCGTATCGGCTTTTGCCGCAGCTTAAACGAGCAGGCGGCGGCAAAGTTACCGGACACTCTGCAACCGCCGTTCGCACTTTATCTCCCGCCGATGATAAATATTTGAGGCACGGACAAGGGCGACTGAGAAAAAGCGAAATTCTGGGCTTTGACGGCTCGTCTATAAGGTATCGGGACGGAAGTTTCGGCAGAGCTTATCGCATTACGCTTGCCAATACGATTTATCAATCGGAAGAATTCACCGAAAACCGTATTGACGAGATTTCAAGTCTGCTAAATTTCGACAAACCGGCGGGAACTATTATTCAAATCCGTTTTGATTCCCTGCCGGACAGCGGGACTTGTTTAAAAAATCATCTGCATTCTCGAAATGAAAATGAGAGTCATCCGCACGCCGCACTTCTTCACGCGACAAATCTCAAAATTTATGAAGAAGCAATTACGGGCGAACTTTTAAAAGAACAATCGGCAACCGTCTGGATTCGCGTTCCGGCGATTGACAGCCACGACCACAAGGCAATTTTAAGTTTTCTGCCGAGTGTCGCTAAAGAAATCGAACGCGGCGGATTTACGAACTTCATAACCGCGCCGGTAATAAAAAGCAAAAACGCTTTTAGTCAGAACTTCGTCCGTCGTGAGAAGGCTCGTGAGGAGAAATGCAGACGTGAAGCCGAAAAAGTTTTTCGCTCGTTTGAAGAAAATTTTCCGAAAGAGATGCAGCTTAAATCTCTGAGTCGGCAGGAAACATTTGAAAAACTTTTTGATTCGCACCGCCGGGATAATACTGATGCGCCGATGCTGCCGGAAATGCCTCGATGCGTTGACATCAGACGTTATTTGGCGGCAAGCGACATTAAAACTCAAGAATCGGATTATGTAATTCACGACCAATCTTTGGCGAGCGTCGTCAGCCTTAAAACGCCCCCGCAAAACTTCGTCACCGCCGACACGATGCGTTATCTGACTTGTCGCGGCGATTTGAATTTCCCGCACACGATTGTGCTTGATTTTGTCGCTCTCGACACGGAAGCAAGTAAAAAGGAACTCAAGAAAAAAATCAAACGCATTGAAGGCAGCGGCAACACATTTTTCGGATTAAAACCTCTGGGCGAGGATGCGAAAGTCGTCTGCGAAGAGTTGACCGAACTTCTCAGGCAAGTTGAAAAAGGGCGGGGAAAAATCTGCAAGGCGCGGATCAATTTTATCGTTTTCGGAGGGCTTGCCCGAAGCCGCGCCGAATTAAACCAAAAAACCGAAACTTTGACAGAACGGTGCGAACGGATGATTTCAGCTGTCCGAAAAATCCCCGGCGCGGATGCCGTGCGCGAAGAACCGGCGAGGGTTAGAGCGATTTATCCGAGAATGCTTGCCGGAGAACTTTTTGCAAAAGAAACCGGACAGGAATTTGGCGAAGCCGCCAGCAGTCTTGCAGCGTTTGTTCCGACTGAAGGTGCGTGGAAAGGAAGTCCGCGTCCGCACAGCCTGTTCTTAACGCCCGACGGTCAGATGTTCGGCTTGGATTTGTTTGACCGCAATTTAATAAAATCGCCGACCGTCATTGTTACCGCCGCCTCCGGTGAAGGCAAATCGGTTTTGGGAATGAGAATCATCACCGATATTTTAGCTTGCAAAGGGCGCGTCAAAGTGCGGGCGATTGATTACAAAAATTCTCTTAAACCGATGTGTAAATTGTTCGGCGGGCGGCACATCAATTTTGCCGAACAGGAGCCGAAGCCATTGAATATTTGGAATTATCCGGGAATTGAAATGGGACAGGCGGCTTCCAAACGGCAAAGCACATTTGTTCTGACCGATTTGCTTAATCTGAGCAAAACGTCCAAAGAAGACACGATTACTTATTCGATTGCCAAACTCATCGTCACGGAAGTCTATAAAATTTCCCAAACAAGAAACGGCGCGGGGCGACCGAAATTTCAGCCGACTTTGAGCCATTTTCTCGATCTTTTGGGCAGTTACAGTTGGAACGAAACGGAAAAAATAAAGGCAAACGAGCTTTTTTTGAAACTCAACATTTACCGTAACGATGTTTGGCTCGACGCTCCGACGCACGCTGATTTTGATTCGGATTCGCCATTTGACGTTTATGAACTGACTTCTCTTTCGTGCCTTGATGAACCGGTCAGAGAAAGTATGGGCTACCGCATTGCCGCTTCTATTATGCAGGAAATCGGCGAGGAAAATAAACAGGGACAAATTACGCCGTTTCTTTTTGTCTGCGACGAGATGAAAGAGATTGCCAAACATTTCCCGCCCGTTCTGGACTTAATCGGCAACACCAGTTTAACGGGACGCAAGGAAGGTGTTGTAACGCTATTGATGGGACAAGCCTACGAGCATTTTAGCGGCACGGAAGACGCGCCGAATCCGATCGGGATTGACCTCGTAAAAAACAGCGGTGTGAAAATTATCGGCAAACAAATCGGCAATTTTGACCGGTTGGTCAGAGATTGCGAATTGTCGCCGGAAACACAAACCGCCGTCAGAAGCATTCGCAATCCGTACGGAATTTATACGCAGTGGGTAATGGTTATCGGTTCGGGCGACGACAAAATCGTTGAGATGGCAACCGTCAGTCAATCGCCGATTGAGCGTTGGAATTCGACGACCGATGCCAATGAAAAAAATGCCCGTTCGCTCGCAGAACGCTTTATGGCAAATCAACCTTTCGCCTTTGTTTTGGCTTGGCTGGCTAGCCTTTATCCTTTGGGTTTAACCGCCGCCGGTTTAACTGAATTAAAAGCTGAACATCTTGAGGAACTTCGCACCTTTGCGGGAGGCAGTCCGCAATAATTAAAACTATATGAAAAACCTGAAATTTATACACCAATTTGCTATTCGCGTTAATTCTGTTTTCGTTTTTGATGTTTCCGGCGGCGCAGCCTGCACGGGCGCAATGGGCAACTTTCGACGTAACGAATTACACGTTGCAAGTCGCCAAAAAAATCGAAGAAGCCAGCCGCTGGATAAAAATGGTCGAGCAATATACGACGATGTATCAAAAGGCGATTGAACAGGTCTCAAGTCTCCGCAGCATTCTTTCAATCGTTGACGAGCAAATCACGAAAAATAAACAACTCGTTGAAGGCTGGGCGGCAGTCGGGCGCATCGCCCGTGGCGTTTATGATCTGAAACGTCAAATCGAAAACTCGATCAGAAGTGAAATTAGAGCTGTCGTCAGCATTTCGCGCCGCTACCGTAACGGGATTTTCGATATGGAAGCGAACAAGCGCGATTTAGACGATTATCTCAAACACGCTATCGGCAGGAATGCCGATGCAAGCCTTAAAAATTTGGAGAGGCTCGCCCGGCTCGATTCTTCATTCGAGCGAATGCTTTATGACCGCGAGATGATTCAGGCTGAACTTGCTTTGCTCTACAAAGAACAAGCGGAACTTCAGACCCAAGTAACAGAACTCAGAAGTCTGCCCGGAAGCAGTCAGGACAAAATCGAAGGCTATCTCGCTCAACTTCGGGAAATCGGTTCGCGCATCGCCACGCTCGAACTGCGGCTTGACGAATTAAAGAAGCAGATCGAGGAAAAATGCAAGCAATACGGCTTGAAAATCGAGCAAATGGAAGAATTCGGTAAACAAATTCGGCAAACGGAAAATATGATGACGACCATCACCACGGGAAGCGAGGAATTTTATTCGGAACTCGAAAAATACGAAGTCTGGCGTAACGATCCGCTTGATAATCAATTTCCTTGGTAGGTAAAAATAAAAAAATCGGAGCAAAGAACAATGTTTCAAATAAAAATAAAGTCCAAAAGTCTAACAAATTTTACCGCTATTGTCGGATTATTGCTGTTCGCGCTTTCGGCATTTACAAGCGAATCGTTTGCCCAGCGTCAGCCGCCTCAGACTCAAACGCCTATTGGCACGATCAACGGCAAGCCGATTTACACCGATGATGTTTTGAACGGTATAAACAATGACAGCCCGTTTATGCCCGCCCTCGAAGACGACAGAATAACTATTCAACCGACTTCTTCACCAAACCCGAACGCCACGCCTGTTCCAACGCCCGTTCCGCGCCCGGCTGCGCCGTCTTTTGACAAACAAATTGACAATATGATGAAAACGGCGAAGGACTGGCTTTTCGTTTCCATTTTAAATACGGTCGTGCGTCCCGCGCTTCCCTATCTGACGTTTTTCGCGTGGATTATCGCCAGTTTTGTTTTGATTATTTCTTTTTTGCGTAAATTCTCGGACGAACGCGGATATTCGGTTGAATTACTTTTTCGCTGGGGCATCCGCACGCTTTTCTTTATGCTGATTATCGGCAGTGCGCCTTACCTGATGGATGTTTTCACGCTCATCGGCAAACAAATCGCCAACCCCGTCAGGAGCGCGAATTACTGGCTGGTCAAGGATTTTGACGAAAAAATGAAGCAGTATGTCAAAGCGAATTTCAGCGTCGAAGACCCGAACGCCATCATCGCCGAACGTCTGCCGAACGGCGAACCGGGCATTTTGGGCGTGATCAATAACAAAGAATCGTCGGTTGCCGACATTACGGCGGATTTGAATTATTTGAATTGGAATATGCCCCGAATGTTCACGCTGATGGTTATCAGCCAAAACATTATTAAATTCGGCGGCATTCTGCTCGCGCTCGCCGGTTTGTTTATCTTAATCGGTTTGAAACTCTCGTCGCCGATAATGGCAGCATTAGGCTTTGACGATAAGTTCGCCGCGCAAACTTTTTACCCATTTTGCTGGGGCGTGGCGACGTTTTGCCTGTCATATCCGATTGTCAAGGAAATAGCGATGTATATTGCGTATAGCATCGGAATCGTCGCGCTTTCGATTTACAATAACGAGCCGCTTTATTCGCTCGATCCGAATACGGCGAAAATCATCTCATCCGGCAATTATGATCCGGGCAGCAGTGCGGCAATCGTGACGTTTTTGTTTTTCATCGCCGCGCTTTCCTACATTTTGAGCGTCGTGCTGGCGTATAAACTTCTTCGCGGACAGGTTTATGAATCGGTCAATCAGGTTTCGATGGGCTGGATGCTTTCGGCAGTCGGCACGGCTCTTGAAACATACGGACTCGTTGCGGGAGCGGCGATTAACCGCCAAGCCGAAAACACGCAGATTCAGGGAAGTTATAATTCCGAACGAGCAAACGCCAAAGCCGGCTTTGAAGCCGGAAAACTACAAACCGACGCGCGACGAATTCAGGCTCTTTCGGGAGTGCAGGGCAGTCTGCAAACCACGCTCGGACAAATTTACGGCAATCAGACGACAAGCGCGCTGATGACCGATGCCAACCGGACAATGCAGTTGCAGCAAACAGATGCCGCAACGCAACGCGAAATCGGGTCGCAGCGCATTGACTACACCGACCGCACGAATCGTTTGGGATTTGAAGCCGCTAGGGAAAAAGGTCAACGATTTATTGATAACGGCGTACAGGCGCGTGAAAACACGCTCAACATTATTCCGGGAAGCGGTGTGGTCGGCACGAGAGGTTTAGCGGGTGGTGTCGCTCAAATGCTCGGCGGAGACACGACTCAAATCCGCGAACAAACCGGAAATATGCTGACCGACGAACAGTATGCTTTAAATCTCGGTCAAAATACGCGCACCGTCACCTCCCAGAGAGAAAACAGCGAAAACTATCAAGCCAATGTGGAAGCGAGCATCAACCAAAATGCCGATTCAACCATTGGTGCGATAAATAAAGGTGCAAGTATTAGCGCGGGAGCAGCCAAACAAGGCGCGGCGACACAGACGACGGGAATCAACCAATCTTACAATCTGGAACTAAAAGCCAACGATGTAACTTTCGCGGGACGCAACGAAGCCGCTTTAATAAGTAAAAATTCAGCCGAAGAAGCCGCACATATGCGGATGGCGGCGACAGTTGTTACGGGCTTTTTCCGCGATATGGATCGCCGACTTGAAGAAATGAAACCCAAGTATTGATGATTTTGTTTTCAAAAAAGTCGGCAGTTTTATAAAAAACTAAGCGGTCAGCAAAAGTGCTTTGAATTTTTTTCCTTGAAACCAAAATGGTAGATTCAAGATACAAACGAGTCAGCCGCAGACAACCGTGTTTGATCTGCGGCAAACCCGATTGGTGCAGCCGCACTTGGGATGAGAGCGTTTCTTTTTGCGCCCGAATAACAGAGGGTGCAGACCGCCTGAGCCGCAAGGAAAGTTGGGGAGTTTTCTATCACGACCGCACGACTTTTACTCAATCGCACAAAAAAACCGGAGAGCCGAAAAATCATTTAAAAAAATCTGAAGAAATACCGCTTGCTCCGCTTGAAATCAGAGATTTTATTTACAATTCGCTTTTAAGGCTTTCTCCGGCGAGCCGTTTTGAAAATTTAATTTTAGGAGAAAAAGGGTTGCGCGTGCGCGGTCTGACAAATTATGAAGATTACGGCGGACTTCCCTGCTCTGTGGATGAACGAAAGACCCTAGCCGCCCAAATGCGGCTTCTTCTTAATCAAAACTTCCCTTCTTTCGTGCGCGAAAACCATAAAGGACTAGCTCACATTCCCGGATTTTGGACGGGCGAAAACGGTGAAGCCTGTTTGTGGCAAACCAGCGACTGCTCACAACCGCTTTTAATTATTCCCTACCGCAATCCTGCGGGAAAGATTCAAGCCTGCCAAATTCGGTTCACCGGCACGTTAAAACCAAATAAAAAACGCTATTTATGGCTCTCTCTGCCGAAAATGAACAGCTCCGGCAGCGGCACTCCGCTTCATTTTGCAAGCTGGAAAATGTTTGAAGGGTCAGATTTAAGGAAGCCTCTTCTCATTACCGAAGGCGCACTCAAAGCCGATGTTACAACGCGCCTTCTTCCCAAATTTTATTCTCTCGCCGTTAGCGGTGTCGGTTGCAGTCACGAACCTGTCATTAATATGTCACGGGGAAAACCTCTTTATCTCGCTTTTGATAATGATTATCAAGAGAATCCGGCGGTTTTGCGACAATTTACCAGACTTTTGAATTTACGTCTTAATAGTGGAGGCGAACAAACAGGACAAACTGTAACAAAAATACTAACTTGGTCGCGGGAGGAAAAAGGGATTGACGACGCTCTCGTCAAAAATCAGAAAATAAGCGAGATGACGATTCCCAATTGGTTTTCTACGCTTGATGAAAACTGCCGCGAAACGGTGAGAAAAGTGTGGGAAAACGAATAATTCAGCTATTCCAAGTCAGATAAGTATTGGTCGAATTTGTCATAAATTTCATCCGGTAGCGGCAGACTCTCCAGTTTGAAAATAAAATAACTGCTGCCGTCGTGCGGTCCGGGTTTCGCTTTTTTCTCGACCAATTTCAACTGCGTCAGCCACCGTTCTTGTTTATAGAGCGTAGCGATTCCTTTTATTCCCGCTTCTGCCATCAATTCGTGGTTTTTCACCCGAACCCGACCTTGCGAATCTGCAAGCCTGACTAATGCGGCATAAAGTTTAAGCGAACTTGCCCGCAATACATCGGTTAATTCGTATATTTCATTGAGATTATCCGCACCTAAAATCTGCAAAAGTTCGGCTTCGCTCAATCTCTCGGTTTCAATAGATTTTTCGCTGGATTCATTAAAATTTGCAGTTTTCTTCTGAGATTTTTCATTTACACTTGCAACATTCTTTTTTGCTTGTTTTGCAGAATCGGTTATTTTACTGCCGCTTGCTTTTTTGGCTATGATCTTAGCGGCATTCTCTTTGCTTTTTTCATTTTCTGTTGTTTGTGCCGATTCTCCAGAAGAGTCATCAATCAGATTAGTAAAACCATCGGTTGTTTTAACCGGCTCACTCAATGTAATCGGCACTAGCGGAAAATTGCCTTTTTTGTTTGTTTTCTTTTTATCCGGCATACGCTTTTTTCTCCTTCTTAAACCATTTCATCAATTCTCGCGCCATTTTTGCGTAATCTTCCGCCGAACGACTGCGGCTGTCATACTCGAAAATAGTCTGGCAGTGTCCTCGGGCGTGTCCTAAATTCGTGTCCGTTCTGATTTGAGCGAAAAATTTATTTTTAAAAGATGCCGCGCAATGCGAAAGAATCGTGTCGGTCAGCGTCAGCCGCCGGTCAACTTTGGTCATTACCGCGCCCAATAGATGCGTGTCAATTTCCAGTTTTTGGCAAATTGCCTCTTTCGCTTTGATAAAATCGTCAACTCCCTCAACCGAATCAACTCCGATTTCAATCGGCATCAGCACGTCCGTCGCATAAACTACTCCGTTGATATTAACGATTGTCGAACCCGGTCCGCAGTCGAGCAGAATAAAGTCGAATCCTTCGAGGTCTTTCATCGCCCGCGCCAAAACTCTCTCGCGTCCGACTTCGCTTGCCAGTTCGGTTTCGAGTAGTGCGGTGGTGCGGTTCGACGGCAAAAGAAAAAGATTTTCCCGAACTTCAGCGATGCTTTCCTCGGCACGGCTAATTCCCTTCATTACCGTATAAACCGTCGGCGTTACATCTGTTACCTCATAACCCAAACCGCGAGTCGTGTTCCCTTGCGGGTCTAAATCAACAATCAAGACATTTTTCTTTTGCAGAGCCAGAGCATGTCCGAGATTGATTGTAGTCGTTGTTTTACCGACTCCGCCTTTGAAAACTCCTATCATTACAATTTTCGGTGATGTTTTGTTCATAGATAATAATTCTCCAGTTGTAATTTATAAAGCATTTCTTTTAACTGTTCAAGTAACACATTAACTTTTATTACTACTATGTTTTATATTATTATTAATATTATCATTATTACAACAAACAGTAGTTCATCTCTACTATTTATTCTGTATATCATCTGAACATCATCAGTATATCTATAAATCAACATCTAAATTGAAGTGTAAAAAAATAAAGCGGCAGGTAAAAAACTGATGTTGAATAAAGATAGACTGCAAAAAGCAATTGAAAAAGTCGAAAGTATATTAAAGGCAAAAAAGAAACTAACAAATTTTCTGCTTTTGGAAATTTGCAAGAAGCAGGGAATTGAAATTTTCGGAAGTGAGAATGAAGGGCATATAGCCCACGAAATAATGGAAGTTGCCGTCAATAATTACATTTCAAAAAGATTCTCAAATGGGTTTGAAGGAAAAAGCCTGTCAGATGTTGAAATACTTGGAAAACTAAAAGCATTAGAGGAAACATTTCCGCCACAAAGCTGGCGTACAGGTGAGCAGATAACAATGCAGCAATTCAGCACACCGCCGCAAATAGCATATCTTTTGGCAAAAATTCTAAATCCATTAGCAAATGAACTTGTATTAGAGCCGTCCGCCGGAACAGGATCGCTTGCGGTTTGGTTAAAAATTGCGGGATGCAAAATTCACGTTAATGAATTATCAGCTAATCGGCGCACGTTTCTCGAACTTCAAGGCTATCATCCGACCGCGGCAGATGCCGAGTTTTTGGATGACCTTTTGCCAGAGAAAATAGCGCCCGAAGCAATTCTAATGAATCCGCCGTTTAGCACGAGCGGCGGAAGAGTGAAAAAAACGGACTCGAATTTCGGATTTCGGCACATAAAATCAGCTCTTGCAAGATTAAAAAAAGGCGGCAGACTCGTCGCATTGATGGGAAGCGATACTATCTCAAAAAGTGATAAAGGTCGGCGTTTCGTAGGTAAAATTGCTGCGGAATTCGAACTGAAAGCCGTTATCACTCTTCCGAAAAATGCTTACTACAAATACGGAACCGGCTTTCAAACCTGCATCATTTGTATCAGAAAACCCGAAAGATTAGTCGGCGTGAATAATTCCACTCAAAGACAAACTATTTTAGAAGCAACCTGCCGAAACCTCGAAGATTGCTTGCCTTTTATAAATATTTTCGATTAACAATGAAAATTTTTCAGACTCTACTGTGATTATCAATCTCCCGAAAATTCAAAATCTAATGTTAAATCAATACGCTTCTTTACAAACGAACACCGCAATTATAAATAAACCAAACGAAGAAGATTCTTCCATTGCTCATTCAGCCAAACATCTTGTCGCAAAAGAACAAATGTTTGCTGAATCCGAATGTGATATAACACACGAGAATGACAAAAATACCAATAAAGAAAATGCTGACATTACAGAAAACCCGTATCGTTGTTTTCACCTGACGGGCGGAGCCAAGCATCCCGGAAGAATAGTCGAAACACCCGGACTCGCAAATATCAAGCCGCCGCGCCCGACATATCGCCCATATTTGCCGAAAGAGTTAATTGAAAGCGGCAAAATCTCGGAAATTCAGCTTGAAAGAATCATATACGCCGGACAAGCACACGCACAATTCTTGCCCGGCGGTGGTGCAGCTCGTGCCGCAATTTCAATCGGCGACGGAACGGGTGTCGGTAAAACCACTACACTTTTGGGCATTATTCTCGACAATTGGTTTCGCGGGAGAAGGCGCACAGTTTGGTTTAGCGTCAAATCCGATTTAATCAAAGCCGTTAAAGATGAGATGCAGCGGCTCGGAATTAACATTCCGATTCAAATTGTTAATGACTATAAGCCGGAAGAACAAATCACACTCTCGAAAGGCATCATTTTTTGCACATATCAATCGCTAATTGCCAAATCGAGAAAAGGACATCGCCGGATTGACCAACTAACAAATTGGCTCGGCTCGGAAGGAATCTTAATTTTCGACGAAGGACATAAAGCTAAAAATTTCTTTGCTGAAAATGAGCGCAATCAGACGCAAACCGGCGCGGCGGTTGTCGAAATTCAGGATGTCGAGAAATTTCCCGATTACCGCGTGATTTATTCGTCGGCGACAGCGGCAACCGATGTGCGGCATCTCGCTTATATGGAAAATTGTTTTCCGACCGCCATTTATCAGGAAATAACCGATGAAATAACCGAGAAAATAAAATACGAGCCACTTTTAGGAGAAAACGGTGAGCAAGTTCACTCAAAAGCCGCACTTGCTTTGAAACAAGAACTGCTTGACCGACTTTCCACCTTGCAATTGCCGGAACATCCGCTCGACCAGATTATCAATTATTTCGGTGCGGAAAACGTAGCGGAAATGACGGGACGCAAGAATCGCCTTGTTAAACTCTCGAACGGCGATTTCGCTTATCGCCCGCGCGGAATTGCAGGCGTTCCGCAGCGACAAACCAACCTTCACGAACTCCAGAGTTTTCAAGGAAAACGCAAGCGAATCGCTATTATGTCGGAAGTCGCCGCAACGGGCGATAGTCTGCATTCCGACAAACGGGCAATAAATCAAGAGCGGCGCGAACATATTGCCGCCGAACTTAAATGGTCAGCCGATAAGCAATTGCAGGATTTCGGACGCACTAACCGCTGTAATCAAGCGTCGCCGCCAATCTACATTTTGATTTACACCGAACTCGGCGGCGAGAAACGCTTTTCAACTTCGATTGCGCGAAGGCTTGCCAATACCGGCGCATTAAATAAAGGCGACCGCCGGGCAAACCAAATCGGCGGACTTGAGAGATTCAATCTCGAATCAAAAGAAGGACGAGCCGCCTTGAAAATCGTTTATGACCGGATTCTCGCGGGTGTCGAAATTCCCGGACTTGATGATGCAAAACTCGCACTCTCTGATATGGGTTTGCTGACCAAATCCGAAGCGGGCGAACAAACGATTTCCGAAAGTGAAAAGCAAAACATCGTGCGGTTTTTCAATCGTCTGCTTTCACTTGAAGTGGATCGGCAAAACTCACTTTTCGACTATTTTTATAAAATTTACACGGAAACCGTCGAGCATCTTAAAGCGTCGGGAAAATACGACCTCGGACTCGAAGACATCAAAGCGAAATCAGTAAAAATAAGCCGCGAACCGCAACTTATCCACCAAGATAAAGTAACGGGCGCGACGACGCACCTCTACGAACTCGAAACAATTGTTCCGACCAATCCAGCGCATTTTGATGACTTAGAACGAGCTGAAGGAATATATTTTTACCGCAAACTCGGTGCCCGAGAAGATACGCCTGAATTTGTCGCGGCTCGTCCTTCCTTGGTTCACACCGACCCCGAAACAGGTGATAGTTATCAAACTTATGCCGTCAGTCGTCCGTCGGGACGAAATTTGTTTTACCTTACCGAGTCGGAACTCGCCGCCCGTTACCGGCTTGTGCCGAAAGCAAAGGCGAAAGACTGGTGGAATGGGGAAGTCGGGAAAATTCCGTTATTTGTCAAAAAAGATGTTTTTATTTTAAGCGGCCCATTGATTCCGGTCTGGAGGCAAATTAAAAACGTCAAAGATGCCGCCTTTAAGATCGTTCGCACGACGACGGATGAAGGCGTGCGGATTGTTGGTCTGCAAGTTCCGAAACCACAAGTCAAAGAAATCACGCGGCTTTTTGACTGCACTTGGCGAAGAGAAGAAACTTCATTTGAAATTTACGAAAATGTGTTTTTCGGCAAGGAATCGCTTGAACTCATCGAAAACATCCGGCTTAAAAGTTCCAAACTTTTTGGCGATTTTTACTTGGAGATCGTGCCGGGCAGAGCGGAGCATCCGAAAAAGTTTCGTTCCCTTGGAGTTACGAGCATTACGCAGAACAGCCGTGAACGCTTTCTTTTGCCGCAAGATGAATCGGAAGCCAAACTATTACTGCAAAAGCTATTGTCGCAGTTTCCGTCCGCTGACGGGAAGTATCAGAGCGATCAACCGATTGATAAAAAACAACCGAATAAAAATGAAATCGAGCAGACAAAAACAGTCAACACGGAATTGCCGCCCATTGACGTGCGTGAATGGCTGATCGAGCCGCAGAGTGAAGAACTCGCCCGAATCAGAATATAGGGTTCAATGATTAGCAAATAGTTTTTTCGGGTTTTACAAAGTTACCAAAAACCAAATTTATGAAAATCAATCAAAACAAGCTGGAAACATCATTAGAAACAGCTCAAAATGCACTCAAAAACCAGGAGTTGCCCTCGTTTATGAAAAAAAGATGGTCGCGGGCGTTGGCAAAAGCGAAAGAGCGGCTTATCAAAGAGCCGTATTTTTCGTGGCAGCCGGACCGATTGCTGCTTGTTTCCGTGCCGCAGGAAAAAACAGAGAAAAGCGGCTGTCGTTTTTACGAGGCGAACGAAGAGAACTGCCGCCGCGTTGATAAATCGGGGTTTTGTCAGGCGTTTTTTGAAGGCTTTCCGTGCTGGCATCGCGCCGCGTTTCTTCTTTTGAAAATTTGTTTCGGTGATGAGGGCGAAAATGAGTCCGACAAAAATCGAAATCACGTCGTTTCTGCAAAAAGTGTCAACCAAAGTTGACACTTCCGGTTGACACTTATGACAACATAAGTTGACAATTTTCTTATTTTCAAATAAAGAATCACAACTGATCAAAAACTTCTATCTGTATTCATTTTCAGCAACTTAATCAGTGAAAAGTAGAAGACTCTCGGAACTGGCACGATTTTTGAAATTAGATCCGGCGAACATCTAAAATATGAACGCACAATTTTTTAAAAATCGTCCCAGTGAAACTGCTGAATCTCGACATTTCACGCGCGGAAATACTTTTGCGGAAATGCCGCACCAAGCGAATAACCCGAAAATCGAAGCGTTGGGCTTGAAAATCGAACGCTACGCCCGCGTCCATCATCACGTTTTGCTGACGGGCGAGCGCGGAACGGGGAAAACCACTATCGCCCGCCGGATTCACGATAAAAGTGCGCGGCGCAAAAAACAATTTGTCAGCCTGAATTGCGCGACGCTCAAAGAAGAACTCGTCGAAGCCGAATTGTTCGGTTACGAAAAAGGAGCGTTTACGGGAGCGAATCAGATGAAAGCCGGACTTTTCGAGATCGGGAGCGGCGGCACCGTTTTTCTCGACGAAATTGGTGAACTCAGCTTGAGCCTTCAAGCTAAACTGCTCAAAGCCGTTGAAGAAAAACGTATTCGCCGTGTCGGAGCAAGCACGGAAATTCCGGTTGATTTGCGCGTTATCGCCGCCACGTCGCGTAATCTGCAAGCGATGACAGTGCAAAATGAATTTCGCGCCGATCTTTACGACCGTCTTAACGTGCTGTCCCTCAATACCGTTCCGCTCCGCGAGCAGAGAGAGAAAATTCGTGAATTAGTGATCGCCGCACTTGAACAGGAACGAATCGCACTTAATCGCAGAAACGGTTTCAGGCTCGAATCATCAGCTTTCAAATTGCTTGAAAATTACACTTGGACGGGCAATTTTCGCGAACTAAACAACTTCGTCTTGAAACTGGCAACCGAACATCTTGATGCGGAAATCATTACAAAAGCAGACGTTTCAGTTTTGCTTGCGGAAAAAGAAATCAATGTGGACATTGATACAAAAGTTGAACCTATTCCTGATGCCGTCATTTCCGCCGGGAATTTCCTGAAACTTGAAATCAACCCTGAAACGCATCTCGACCAAATTATTGAGCAGGTTAAAGAACTCTATATTTGCCATCACCTCAAAGACAAAAGTTTTCGCCGGACGGCTACGACGTGCCGCATCTCGCGTAGTATGATTAGAAGAATCGCTGACAAATTTGAGATGAGCAACTATCAACCGAACTTATGAATGAGCCGAAAAACACAGATTTTTTTCCAAAAATAGATGAGCAATATCAAACGCTTGTTGCACCCGAAATTTACCAACCGTATGTTGACTCGGAAGAAGACCTTTTACACGAAAAAAGATTAAACGAGATTGAAGCACAAATTGACGAGAAATTTGGCGTATCTACCGATGATGATTTAGGCGAAATGCCTTTTGACGCTGAAGCTGACCGAAAAAGGTGGGATGAACTTGAAAAAGACTTCGACCGTGTTTTTGAGGAAGCCGAAAAAAGTCATTCTTAATCACGGCTTTTCTACGCACATTTATCGTCATCTGCCGCCCGATTATCAAATCTGTTAATTCACCCGGTTATACTCGATTTGATTGTGCAATTTGTGCAATTATTGTGCAATTTGTGCAATTATTGTGCAATTCAGATTAGTTCGTAAAAAGCTCCCGCTCCTTTAATGCCGCTTGAACGCAAAACCCCCGCTTCAACCAAACTCGATAAATCGTTGCTGGCAGTGTTTCTCGATACACTGAATAATTCCTGGTATTTGGAATTTGTAATATTTCCGTTTTCAAGAATATATGACACCGCTCTGATTTGCCGCTCATTCAAACCCATTTGTCTTAAATTCTCAGCGGTGTGACGATTTTTGAAAATTTCAACCAGAATTCCGCCGAATTGTTCGGCGATTAAAGGTTCGGGCAATCGTGCTTCAAGGCAAGAGTTAATAATTTTCAACGTGCCGCGTCCCCACGAATCAATATAGCCGCCTTTGAAACAGACATCGGCAATGAGCGGATTGCGCGGGCGCGACGGATGGACGCGTTTTAACAATTCAAGACTTAAATCTTCCGGCAACACGCCTTCATTCCAAACCCAAAATTTATCGTTATAAACTCTGATTTGAATAAAACTACCCATATAATCCCGATGCACCAGTGCGTTGAGGAGAATTTCTCTGACCGCCGCCACCGGATACTCGTCTTTTTCGATGCGTTGCAGACCTTCAAAGTGAATCGGTTTGACAAAAAATTTACGGTTAAGTTCGGTGACGGCTTCGCGTAAAAGATAGAGAAGGTTTCCTTCGACAACTTCCTGAAATTTCAAATCGTCGTCTTCTAAACCGAAGCGTCCGATCTTGACGATTTGATTAGGATAATAACGCGCCGGGTCTTTGCCGAACATAATAATCGCCGCACGTTTTAATTGTCCGTCTTCTGTCAGGCGCAGTTTGTCCAAAAATTCGGCAAGCGGCAGTTCGCCGTCATCGGGCAAGCGTCCGGCACGGTGTGCGTCAGATTTGAATTGCTGAATGGTTTTCTCATCAATATCTTCAAACGAGGCTCGCGGCTCGACGACATCATCCCAAGTTTTGCCGGATTTTCGGAGCAGAAATTCATTAAGCGCGTTGCCCTTTAATTCCTGTTTGGTCGAGCCGCTCCGGTAATAATAGCTGCCGCGTAAAGAGATCGGGACCGAATAGGGCGGCACGGAAATTTCGATGAAATATAAACTGCCGTCTTCGTGCAGATTGACTTCCGCCATAATACCTAGAACGTCCCGAATCTTATTCGGCAAATCGTCCATCAATTTTTTGTAGCCGCCCGCGCCGACGGTTTTGCCGTCATCATCCTTGCCGATAAAAATCGTCCCGCCGTGTGCGTTGGCGAAACCGCACACCCACTTCAAATAATCGTCGTGCCAGCTCTGTTTGTATTCGATGTTTTGTTGTTCAGGCATTGTAAAATTGTCGAAAAACGCTCCGGTAAAGTCCCGTAAACGATATTATAACAGCATTTTGACAAAATTTCTTCCGCAATAGAGAGTGCAAATCGGATTCTAAAAGACTCGAATTTATGAAATTATTTTGCGTTTTCTTTTTGATCTTTTGGTATTTCAAACTTGCTAATCAAAAGTCTTTACACATCGAACTTGTTTGATATTGGAAACAAAAAGAAAGCGGTTAGTAAAAAGCGTAAATATTGGAGGAATTTAGAAAAAAGATGCACACATTGACAGCAGGTTCATTTATTAATCTTGAAAACGATTCGATGGTTGAAGCGTTGAAATTTACCGCCCGCCGTTTAGCCGAGCATTCGGCAAGCGTCATCACGGAAAACTTGAACGCCGCTTCGCTCGAAAATTTGGCGAGTAGTTTATGGGAAAAAGCCGAATATTTAACACGCGAGACCGAACGGCGTAGGCTTCAAGAAATTTTCACCCAAAATTTCAGCGAACGATTCCGCGATTTAAAGCCCGAAGTTTTTTTGGCAGAAAATTCGAGTTTTGAAACTGAATCAAACGCTTCGAACGCTGAAAACATTGAATCAGTAAATCCGTTGCCAATACCGGAAAAAAATGAATTTGGCGAAAGCGAAAATGCTACCCGTGCAAACGTCTTATCGTCTGCCGTTTCAAAAGAAGATAAGACCGTAGCTCAAGGGAAAAGCGATGAGTTTTTGGGCTTTGTCGAAGCGGGCGAGTCGTTGAGTGATGCGCCAATAACAGAATCCGAAGCGAAAATGACAACCGCACTGGAGGAAGAAGCCGCACTGACAAACGCTCAAACCGCTCAGGAACCGGTTTCCGAGAAATTAAAACCGGAAAACCATTTGACGGTTGATGAAACACTAAATGCGGAGAATCAAACTGTTGTTCAAACCCACTCATCAACAGAAAAGTCGAACGATTCATAACCGCAGACAGCCGGTATTTCCGCCAAAAGCGAAAGTCGGGCGACGGGCGTGAGTAAGAACAACACTCCCGCGACGAATGTTAAAGAATCGTTTGATTTTGAAAAATGCACGATTAACTTAAATTTGACTCTTTTGCCAACTGAATCCGGCAGTAACAGGCGTAAAGCAATTATCAGCACCGCATCGCACGATTTGCCGCCCGAAATTGATTTTCTTGAAATCACGGAAGGTGAAGATTTAACAAGCATTGCCAATTTAGTGCAGGAAAAATTGAAGAGATTTCAACAAACTCTGCCCGTCAAATATATCGAGCAACTTCGCGCCTCGAAAACAAAATCGGCGAAAAAGCCATCAACCGCAAAAGCGAACACCGCGCCGACTAAAACAGAAAATGATAAGCCAAACAACGAAAAGACGAGCGGTGAGCAGGAAGCACAAGACGAAAAGAGCGTTAAAGCTGAAAAAACGCAAGCAATAGAAAAAGCGGAAGAAAATAAAACGTCCGCTTCATCCGAGTTTATGCCGACTGTTAATCAAACAAATGCGGCAAATGAAATTCAACAAAGTCTTTTCTAAAAACAAAAAATTATGAGCGAAAATACAATTTCAGAAAACGAAAACACTGCTAGTCAAACGAAGGCAACGGAAGAATTGAAGAACGATACGGAAGCGACTGAAACCGCAGAAACCGAAGCCGTTGCAACGTCGGCAATCATCAAAATCGAAGGTCAGGAATTTCCGCTCGACGTTGCGATTGCCGCTGACGATCCACTGCTCAAAACCGCTTTGAGTCCGCATTATCCGTCAATCAAAAATGCCGCCATCACGCGCGAAACCCGCTTGGGACAGATGATTGTTTCAATCGTCAAAAAAGCCGAGCATAAAGGTGCATCTCGGCAATGAACGGCTTAAAACTTAAAGGCGAGAAAAAGCGGCGTGTGAGCGATGCGACAGATATTTGTTTGCGACGGCTCGCCCGCGCACCGGAAAATGTCAATCAAATTTACGATCTTGCGGAAAGTCTTTATATGCGCGACGGCGGCGCGACGGCGCGATTGTCGCTCGCCGACATCGAACGGGTCAGTGAGGTTTTGCGTCAGACCGAAAAAGACATCGAGCGGATGAAAAAGCAGTTTTGTGATTTGGCAACGGTCGAAGGTAATTTTCTAACGGAAATAGTCCCAATCGGATTTTAAATTTGTGCGGTATGGCAAACATCAATACTTCAAAAGTTCAAAATGTCTATCAATTGCCGCTCGTCGCCCGTCGTTTAATTGAAGAAAACAAGCAAAGGCGGATTTGCGGAGCAGGCGGCGGCAATTTTCTCGGGCAACTGGAAAAAACAACTGCCTATTTGAGATGGAAAACCGCCTGTAACACGCTTGTCCAAGCAATCGGTTACATTGAGTCGGAACTCGAACGCGAGCGATTCTACGCGCTTTATCGAACGCTTTTTCCAAAAGAGTGGAAAAAATCCACCGCGAGTTTCAAACCGACCGGATATAACGAATTTCACACCGTGCGCGAATTCGAGTTTATCGAACTGGTCAGCGACCGTTATTTTCCGCTTTGCACCTGGCTCGATTGGTCGGATTTTCGCTTTGATCACATTCCGATTGAGCCGGTTAATTACGATTTTTGCTGCGACGAATTCGAATTGCAGGATTTTCGCCCGTGCCTGCAATTTGCGGTTGCCGCGTTTTTGTGGCGCGATACCGACGATGAAAATTGGTTTGATATGCTGGCGAATTTTAATGTTCCGCCCGAAGCCTTGCCGCCAATTAACCGGACAACGCCGCCTTATTCGATTCTTGACGCGGGACGCGATAATCCGAAAGTTCAGCGTTTTCTGCATTTAATCGAGTTCATTTTTCACGATACGGGCAATACGTTCATTGATACGACTTATTGCCAGCCGGTTGAATTTTATGAATGGACAATCGAAACGCTCGAAAAATTAAAAGCAGAATATGAAGCGGTGAGCGAGTATTTTGCGAGTATGGAGAGCATTGACGCTTCGATTGAGCAAAACGCACTTGGGACTTTCAGGGAACTTATCGAACTTTGGAATACGGGACGATTGCCTATAATCAAGCGGCGAAAAAAAGTAGCGGATAGGGCGGACAAGGATCGCGGATTGTTAATAAATATTCTGACGGAAACGGAAGAACGCGGCGAAACCGCTTTAACTTTTTGATGTGCATCTTTTAAGACTATGAGCCAAATTGAAACTCAAAAAATTTTTGTGCCGCCTGTGGACTCGAAAGCCGCGCTTTTCTTTCTTGAAGGGCATTATCAATTCAATTATCTGGAAGGCAGTGTTGAAAAAACAAAATTTTTAAGTCCGGCACAAATCGGCAAAGCATTCGCAGTTAAAGATGTTTTCGATTCAGGTTGGCTTGAAACGAATGTTATTCGCTTCGCATTAGGCGCAAAGAAAAAACACCAAATTTTAAGCGTTCTGCCCGCCGGACGACGAAAGATTTTTATTACCGATCCGCGCGCTCCGCCATCGAACGCGAAACAGATGGCGAAAACTCTGCCGCCGATTCGATTCTCGAACTCGAAGTTCCGCTCCCGACTCTTCTGCTTTTGGGATGCGGGCAAGAATATTATCTGTGGGCGACGCTCGACAAAGTTGTTAGCCAACAATCAAAAATCTGTGCCGCACCGTTTCCGAATTTGAACTCTTCGGGCAGCATTTGTTTCGGCGGAAATACCGCCCCCGAATGCCGATTCGATACGATTGAAAGCGTTTGGAACTTGATTTTCGATAGCCCATTTAATAGTCATCAAGCCGCCAATCGTTGCCGAACGCACGAAGACGATGCGCGAAAATTACTGTTTGAATTAGGCGGCAAAAAGACATTTCCTAAAAACGCACTTATAAAAACAAATCACACCGCCTCAGAACTGTGGCAACGGGCGCGCTAAACGCACTAAAACTTTTCAAACAAAATGAATATTCCAGAACTTATAACGCGAAAGTTTTTGTTCGCGTCCGATCAACCTATTTCTGCTCCGCTTTATGAAATCGCTATTGCACAAAACGGCGTGTTCAAACGCGCCCGCAGGCGCGAGATGACCGCAGTTATCGAGTTATCTTCTTTTGCCGTCCGAATTGAAGAATTGGCGACCGAAAATGCGCGTGTCGAATTAAAAGAGAAAATTCCCGCCCGTATTTTCGCGGAAATTTTAGATCACGCTCGACACTCGACTGACGCGGCGAAATTTACCGAAAATTTATATGCGGTTTGTTGGGATGAAGAAAGAAAGCAGTATTTCTGGAAAGAAATCAGCAGTAGTCGCTCATTCGGCAGCACGATTGCGCGGGACGATGATGCGGCTTACCAAAATGCGATTTTAGAAATTCATACGCACCCACCCGGCTGCCGCGAGTTCAGCAATCAGGATGATTGCGACGAGAGCGGAAAATTTCGACTGTTCGGGATTTTGATTGATATTCACAGCGACAAACCGAAGGTTCGCCTGCGAGTCGGGATTTACGATTCGTTCTGGGAAATTCCGGTTGAACTCGTTTCGGACGCACCGCCGGAAAACCTTACCGATTTGGTCAAACAGGAAAGGGAAAGGCTTGCTGAAATTTTTACCAATCCCGGCAATGAAGTAAGTGAATTTATTCTCGCTGAAGAATATCTTGCGACTGAAAATCTGTCATACATCGAAAATTTATGAACGTGGATTTGAGTTTTTTGAATGCCAAATTAGTGCTTCCGGTTGATTACCAAACCGTGCAGTTCTGGCTCATCGGCGCAGGCGGCACGGGCAGTTTTATGGCGATGAATCTCGCCCGACTCGCTTTTGAACTAAACAGAAGCGGCAAGCGGGCGGAAATCGTTATTGTTGATCCCGACCTCGTTGAAGAGGGCAACATTCCGCGCAGTAATTTTTGTTTCGCCGAAATCGGAGCAAATAAAGCCGAAACGCTTGCAAGACGTATTTCCGGTGCTTGGGGAATCGAAGTGGGTTTCGTCAAAGAAGGCTTTCGCCCCGAACTTTTGCAGAGCAAAAATGATGATTGGAGCGTGCGATCTTCAAATTCAAACAAACTGATTTTTCTGGTCGGTTGTGTTGACAACACCAACGCACGACGGGAAATGCACAAAACTCTCAAGTTATACAACGAGCAAAGATATGGCGATTCCAGACCGCGACTGTGGTGGATTGACGGCGGAAATGGGCGCGATACCGGACAAATTTTAATCGGAAACCGATTGAGCGGTAAAGAAATCTGCGAAGCGGCGCAAAAATCTCCGATTCTGTCGCTGCTGCCCGCACCGAGTTTGCAGCACCCCGATCTTTTACGCAGAAATGAAAAATCTGTCATCAATCGTGGGCAAGTCAGTGATGCGGTAACGTGCGCCGAACGAATTCGTCTTGGTGAGCAAAGCCTGAATGTCAATCAAAGAGTCGCAGTAGAAATGGCGGAGATGCTCGCGGAATTACTTTTGACACAAACTTTGAAACGCTTTGCAACTTATTTCGATTTGGAATCCGGCGCGAGCCGTTCAGTTTACAACACACCTGAAGCAGTTGAGGCAGCGGCGAGTTACAAGCCAAAGCAGAAATCGAAAAATAATCGGAAATAAAAATAAAAGCGGCAAGTAAATGTGCGAAAATTACCGGAAAAAATTATGAATCAACCAATGAACACAACAAATTTTGACGACAATGTTCTGGCAAACGACATTTGGGCAATGCTCGGCGAAGCAGAGAATAATCCGGCAACTTCACCAATGGAAAATATTGTCATTTCGCAAGAAAACCAAATAATTAATGCTCCTGATCTTGCGTCCGAAATTTTGAGCAAACTCGAACAAAAGAAAGATACTGCCGCCGCACATCTTGGCATTTCGGCAGCGGAAGTCGAAACGATGCCGTTTGACTTATTCCCTTTAGGGCATTAAATCTGTAATATAGTTTAATGCCGAAATCTAAAAAAACTGAGTTCGATAAAGCAGGGTTTGATCAAGCCAAATGGACAAAGTATTTTCAGCGATACCAGCAGGAATATATCCGTAAAC
>JBBSIE010000043.1:0-30004 GCA_038232235.1 Pyrinomonadales bacterium
CCGTCGCGCTGGTCGTCGGCGCGGTTGGTTTTTGGCAGCACAACGAAGAACATTTCGGGCAGCGAATCGCCGGAGTTTTCACCGTTTGGGGAAATTCCGCGTCTGAACATCATTCGGACGAAGCCGATAATAATGAACATTCGACAAATGAAGATAATAAAGAACATTCGACAAATGAAAACGAAGAACATTCAGCAAATGAAAACGAAGAACATTCAGCAAATGAAAACGAAGAACATAAAGGAAAAATGGAAAATCTTCTTCCGCCCGTTTTTGCGCCGCTGACGTTTGCCGGACTCGGCATTTTGGGAATGCTCGCCTGCGCCCGTCGTTTTCAGCGCGGGCAATTTACGGACGAGAGCGAAATTGATTAAAAAATCGCGTCGCATCAAGAATTTTCGGGTATGTTTATTGCAGAGATTTCCAAAAAACGCCATATTCTCGAAAAGTGGTTTAAAGTAATACAAGTTCGGAAAAGAAGTTATTTAAAAATGCGTTTGGAAAACGGAAAATAGTCGAGAAACATTCGAGAGAATTTTTTTCCGGCGTTTAATTTGATAGAGAAAGGCAATGACTAAATTTGTTAGTCCGCCGGATTGACGGCCCGATCAATCGGCAATTAAAAAGGGCAGAATAAGGAGTAAAATCTATGTTTCATCATGTAAAAGAATTACAGTTTAATGCTCGTGTATCGGGACCCGATCCGCGTTTTGCGAGTATGCTTCTCGAACAGTTCGGCGGAGCGAACGGAGAATTAGCGGCGGCGATGCAGTATTTTCTGCAATCGTTCGGCGTTCGGCAATCGCATCCCGACAAATACGATATGCTGATGGATATTGCCAATGAAGAATTGAGCCATCTGGAAATCGTCGGCGCGACCATTACGATGCTGCTCGAAGGCGTGAACGCCGAGCTGCAGGAAGTCGCCGATAAAACCGGCTGGATGTCAATGGTCAACAGCAAAGGCGACAAAGAAGAAATGTTTCAACAGGCGATGACCAACCCGCAGTTTTTACCGATTACGGGCGGTGGTCCGGCTTTTACGAGCAGTCAGGGCGTGCCGTGGAGCGCGGCTTATATTCACGCGAACGGCGATTTGACGGTTGATTTACGAACCGATCTCGCCGCCGAATCACGTGCCAAAATCGTCTATGAACGTCTGCTGCAATTTACGGACGATCCGTATGTGCGGGAAAGTTTGATATTTTTGATGACCAGAGAAATCGCGCATTATAAAATGTTTGAGTCGGCTTTAGAATCAATCGAGCATAATTTCCCGCCCGGAGTGCGACAGGGCGATCCGCATTACACACACGAATATTTCAATCTGTCGAACGGCGCAAGCGCACGCGGACCTTGGAACGAAGGTTCGGGAACGTGGAGCGAAGGCGAATGGAATTACGTCGAAGACCCGGTCAAGCACGTCGTCGAAACGCAGGGAATGACGACGAATCATCCGATCAAAGGCACTTCTAAAACCGTCGAAGAAGTGGAAAAAACCAACCGCGAACTCGGCGAAAAACGCAGCAAGAAAATCAAAGCGGCAGTCGGCACAGGCGAAAACCAATGGTCGAGCTATCCGCAGAAAGAAGTTGCCAGCCCGAAAACGGTGCAAAAATTGAAAGCAGACGGGAAAAATTCTTGAACTGATCGGCTTTAACCAATGAAACAAAAATAAGTGAGCCACGAAATTACAATTACAATACAGAAGCCCGCACGGAGAAAGGACGCAAAACACGCTTTTATTCGGCGCGGGCTTCTGCAGTTCGGGACTTTTGGGAAATGATATTTCGCTGGCTGTTATTGCTGATTCCCGTTTCGCTGGCTCTGCATTATTTTTTCAACTTGCCGCCGCTTGTCGTGTTCGTCGCCGCGATATTAGCGATTGTGCCGCTTGCCGAGTGGATTCGCCGCGCGACTGAACAGCTCGCGCATAAACTGGGTTCGACCATCGGCGGTTTGCTCAACGTAACATTCGGAAATATGGCGGAATTGCTGCTCGCCATTTTCGTCTTGTTTGACGGGAAACAGGCGGTGGTCAAAGGTCAGATTACCGGCTCGATTATCGGCAATTCGCTGCTCGGTTTGGGACTTGCGATTGTCATCGGAACTTGGGGGCGCGACAAACAAACTTTCAATAAAGCAAGCGCGGGACGGCTGGCGAGTCTGCTGATTCTTTCGGTTATCGCGCTGCTCTTGCCGGCTCTTTTTAATTACACGGAGCGTGGTTTTGCCAATGCTCGAACGGTAAGCGCACTGGACGAAAAACTTTCTCTCGGCGTGTCTGTGGTTTTAATCGTCGTTTATCTCGCAAATCTTGTTTACACGCTGGTAACGCACCGCGACGTTTTTGAAAGCGCGAAAAAGGATCAGAAAGAAGACGAAAGCGACAAGCAATGGTCGGCGTGGACGGCAATCGGCGTTTTGCTCATCGGCACGGCGTTGACGGCTTGGGAAGCTAAAATCGTTTCAGGACAGCTCGATTCGGCGGCGGGAACGCTCGGACTTTCGACATTTTTTCTCGGCGTAATCGTGCTTGCCATCATCGGCAATGCCGCCGAATATGTCGCCGCGATTTATTTTGCACGGCAAGACCAAATGAAAACCGTGATGGGAATTACGGTCGGCTCATCAATTCAAGTCGCTTTGCTGATCGCGCCGCTGCTCGTATTGATTTCTTACGCTTTCGGAACGCCGATGAACCTGGTTTTTGCCAATCCGCTGGAACTGATTGCAATCGCCGCCGCCGCGTTTATCGTCAACGCGATTGCGCTCGACGGCGAAACGACGTGGTTTGAAGGCGTGATGCTGATTGCGGTTTATGTGATTTTGGGAATGGCGTTTTTATTTGTAACGCCGTGAAAGTTTGACTATTTTTGGTCAAATAAATAAGGGGAAACGATGAAAAAAGAACAAGGGGAAAATGTAAAAGATAAATCGTCGGATGAAAAAGGAAAACATTCTAAAATGGCGATGCGCGGCGTTGCTCGTCCGCAAATGAATATGGACGGCGGCGGAAAAGACGATTCGGAAAAAGATAAAGATAAAAAATCCGGCGACGGAAAAATGTCGGAAATGAGCGAAGACGAACGTCTGAAAATGCTCGAAGAGCATCATCAAAAAACGCTTTGGGTGGAATTTACGACAATAGTTCTCGCCGTTTGGCTGATGTTTTCGCCGTTTTCAAACGGTTATTCAGATGCGCCGATGGCTTATAGTGATCTTTTGAGCGGCGGCGCGATTATTGTTTTGACGCTTCTCTGGATCAAACGCCCGCGCTGGTTTTGGGTGCGCTGGGTGCTTTCGATCATCGGTTTTTGGCTGCTGCTCGCGCCGCTCGTTTTCTGGGCGAAAGTTTCGGCGGCGTATCATACGAATACTTTGATCGGGATTCTGCTCATCGCGCTGACGATTTTGATTCCGGGAATGCCGGCGATGATTATGATGATGAAGATGGGACCGGACACACCGCCCGGCTGGACTTACAATCCGTCTTCGTGGCTTCAGCGTGCGCCGATGATTTTTCTCGCCTTTGTCGGGTTTTTTCTCTCGACCTATCTCGCCGCTTATCAACTCGGTTACACGAATTGGATTTTTGATCCTTTCTTTACAGGTAAAAACGGCTTGAACGGCACGGCGACAGTCTTAACTTCGAGCGTTTCAAAATCGTTTCCGATTTCCGACGCGGGATTCGGTGCAGTTTCGTATTCGCTCGAAGCATTAATGGGATTTATGGGCGGCACGGCGCGTTGGCGAACGATGCCGTGGATGGTTTTATTTTTCGGAATTCTGGTCATTCCGCTCGGCGCGACGAGTATTATTCTCGTGATGCTCCAGCCGATTTCCGTCGGCTCGTGGTGTGCGATTTGTCTGACGACCGCCACCGCGATGTTGATAATGATTCCGCTTTCTCTGGATGAAGTTTTGGCGATGGCGCAATTTATGCTGAAAAAGAAGCGCGAAGGCAAACCGTTTTGGAAGACATTCTTTAAAGGCGATACGGTCGAAGATGAAAAACCGAAAGACAAAGAACGCCGGGAAAATCCAGAATTTACGGGTGAATTATCAAAAACTGCGCCAGCGATGATTTGGGGAATGACGCTCCCGTGGAATTTGGTTTTAAGCACGATAATCGGCATTTGGCTGATGGCTTCGCCGGACATTTTCGCCACAACCGGACACGCCGCCGACAGCAGTCATTTAGTCGGCGCGGTGATCGTCGTCTGGTCGGTCATCGTGATGGCGGAAGTCGCCCGCGCCGGACGTTATTTGAACATTTTATTCGGGTTATGGATTGTCATCGCGCCGTTCATTCTGTCTGGCGTGGGAATGAACGCGACGATCAGCAGCGTGGTATGCGGTTTGCTGATAGCCGGATTATGTTTTCCGCGCGGAACGATTCGGGAAGAATACGGAAACTGGAATCCGTATATTTTTTGAGGAAAGAATTTAACCACGAAAAAACAAGATATTTCAATAGAGCAATTTTTAATTTACCAAGTCTTTTGTTACAGTTCTGAGTTCGCGCTTCAGCGTGTTACCAGCCAGCGAAGCGCGGCGGACAAGCAAACCAAAGTTTGAACTCAAGGACACTCGAAAAGTTAAAAATTGCTTTGATGATTTTATTTTCGTTACTTTCGTGTGTTTCGTGGGCATAAATTCTTATATGATTGACATTAAAAGAATAAGGGAAGTTAAAAAAATGAAAGTAAAATTAAATGGTGATGAAGAATTGATTGAAGTCGAAGAAACTCCGGCAAACAATAATAAAAAGCCGGAAGTCGTCGTAATTACGGGCGCATCCGCCGGATTAGGCAGAGCGATTGTCCGCCGATTCGCGCAGGAAGGCGCACACATCGGACTCGTCGCACGCGGGCGCGACGGACTCGAAGGCGCAAAACGCGATGTCGAAAAACTCGGCGGCAAAGCGATTATTATCGAAGGCGATGTCGCCGACCCGGAAACGACGGAACGCGCGGCGGAAGAAACGGAAAAGGCTTTTGGTCCAATTGATATTTGGATCAACGACGCGATGGTTTCGGTTTTTTCGCCCGTCAAAGAGATGAAACCGGAAGAATATAAACGAGTAACGGAAGTTACATATCTCGGTTTTGTTTACGGAACGCTTGCCGCTTTGAAGCGAATGTTGCCGCGTGACAAAGGTGTGATCGTGCAAGTCGGTTCGGCTCTCGCGTATCGCGGAATTCCTTTGCAGTCAGCTTATTGCGCTTCCAAGCACGCGATTCAGGGTTTTATGGATTCGCTGCGCTCGGAGTTAATTCACGATAAATCGAACGTCCGCGCTTCGATGGTGCAGATGCCGGCGATGAATACTCCGCAGTTTTCGTGGGTAAAATCGCGTCTGCCGAACAAACCGCAGCCCGTTCCGCCGATTTATCAACCGGAAGTCGGCGCGGAAGCCGTGCATTTTGTCGCGCACAACGAAAGGCGCGAAATGTATGTCGGCTATCCGACGGTCGAGGCGATTGTCGGCAATAAAATCGCGCCGTCGCTCGGCGATTGGTATCTCGGCGAAGGCGGTTATAAATCACAGCAAACCGACGAACCCGTTTCGCCCGACAGACAAAATAATTTATATGAATCCGTCGCGGGCGATCACGGCGCACACGGCTCATTTGATGCGCGTTCAAAAGATTTCAGCCCGCAATTGTGGGCGGATAAAAATCGCGGCAAATTCGCATTGGCAGGTTTGGGCGCGGCAGCGGGAATTGCGCTTTTGTGGAATAAATTTCGGAGCAAGCAGGATTAATAAAAGGCAAAAGTATATTTAGCCACAAATTTACACAGATGAATTCAAATATCAATTTGATAAAACAAAATCTAATTCTTATCTGTGTAAATCTGTGTAAATCTTTGGCTAAAAAGTATTACAAAAAAAATGATCATTAAATTTACCTGCAATTTAGAAGGCGCGATTACGCCGCTTTCGCATTTTTGGGAACACACCGTCGGCAGCGGACACGCGCCGCTCGCGCTTCGTGCGGATTGGCAAAATCAATTAAAAAAAGCGCACGACGAATTAGGATTTCGGCACGTCCGTTTTCACGGAATTCTTTCGCATCCGATGGACACTTTGATTTGTCAGGACGAAGAATTTCTTTATTCGTTTTTCAACGCCGATCAAATTTTTGATTTTCTGCTGTCAATCAGAATGAAACCATTTGTCGAATTGAGTTTTATGCCGCTCACACTTTCTTCGGGTGGGACGACGGTTTTTCATTACAACGCCAATGTTACGCCGCCTGCCGATTACGAAAAATGGGCGGATTTGATAACAAAAATCGTCGCGCATTGGGTTGAGCGTTACGGAATTGAAGAAGTTCGGGAGTGGTATTTCGAGGTTTGGAACGAGCCGAATCAAACGCAATTCTGGACGGGAAAACAGACGGATTATTTCAAACTTTTTAAAGTTACGATTGAAGCGATCAAAAAAGTTGACGAAAAAATTCGCGTCGGCGGACCCGTAACTTCTAAAAATGAATGGATTACGGATTTCGTCGAGTATTGCGACAAAAACAACTTGTCGCCCGATTTCATCTCGACGCATCAATATCCGACTGACGCATTCGGACAGACGGGCGACAATACGGTTGAACAGCTTGCCGCGAGTCGGCGCAGTATTATGCGCGAACGCGAGCAGGACGTTTTCCGGCAGGCGAAAGGCAAACCCGTTTTTTATACCGAATGGAATTCGTCGTCGAATCCGCGCGATCCGATGCACGACGAACCTTACGCCGCCGCGTTTGTCGCCAAGACGATTTTGGAAGCGAACGGTCTGGTCGAATGTTTTAGTTTTTGGACTTTTTCGGATATTTTCGAGGAAAATTATTTTCCGTCGTGTCCGTTCCAAGGTGGTTTTGGTCTGCTGAATATTCACGGAATTCCGAAGCCGACTTACCGGGCGTTTGAACTTCTGCATCATCTGGGAAACGAACTTCTGCTCGTTGATGGTCTGCACGCGACGCTTAACGCTTGGGCGGTTAGAAAAGAAAAATCAATCACGTTTTTATTGACTAATTTCGCTTTGCCAAAGCACCGGATCGAAACGGAAAGCGTGAAAATTACGATAAGAAACGCACCGAAAAAATGCTCGGCATACCTCGAAAGAATTGACGAAGATCACGCCAACCCGAAAAAAATCTGGCGGGAAATGGGCAAACCCGATTATTTAAGCCGGGAACAGGTGAGTAACTTGGAAGAAACATCACGCCTTATTCGTGAGCCGATTCCCTGTGATTACGCGGATAACGCGGCTATTTTTGAATTCAAGATGCCGCCGCATTCGGTCGCTGCATTAACTGTGGATTTTGACAAAAAGATCGGAGAAAAATAATTGATGGATGGAGAGCTTTTAACAGATAAAGACTTGGTGAAACTTCAAAAGGACACTTTCGGTTATTTTTTTAAAGAATTTAATCCCGAAAACGGGCTTACTGCCGACAGCACGAAAAAGGATTCGCCGTCTTCAATAACCGCTGTCGGTTTGGCACTTTCGACTTATCCGGTTGCCGTTTCGCACGGCTGGCTGACACGCGAAGAAGCAATAAAAAGGACGCTGACAAAGCTGCGTTTTTTTTGGGAAGGTTCACAAGGGACGGGTAAAGACGATCTCGGTTATAAAGGTTTTTTCTATCATTTTCTCGATGTAAAAACCGGAAAACGGGTGTGGAATTCGGAAGTTTCAACGATTGATACGACGTTTTTTCTCGCCGGTGCTTTGACCGCCGCCGAATATTTTAATGGAAATAGTAAAGAAGAAAAAGAGATTCGCACTTTGGCTGACGCCATTTACCGCCGTGCCGATTGGCATTGGGCTTTAAATGGCGGCGACACGGTTTCGATGGGCTGGAAACCCGAAGGCGGATTTTTGAAATATCGCTGGGAAGGTTACAGCGAAGCGTTGCTTTTATACGTTCTCGCATTGGGATCGCCGACTTTTCCGATTCCCGAAAAATGCTATGCGGCGTGGACGAAAACTTATAAATGGAAAAAACTCTACGATATCGAATTTCTCTACGCCGGACCGCTTTTTATTCATCAACTTTCGCACGTTTGGATAGATTTTCGCGGCATTCAGGACGAATATATGCGCGAGAAAGGAATTGATTATTTTGAAAACAGCCGCCGAGCAACCTATATTCAGCAAAAATACGCGATTCGCAACCCGAAAAAATTAAAAGGCTATAATGAAAACTGTTGGGGAATTACGGCAAGCGACGGTCCGGGTCCGAAAACGCTGAAAATTAAAGGCAAACAGATGAAATTTTTCGATTATAAAGCCAGAAAAGTTCCATACGGTCCCGACGACGGCACGATTGCGCCGTGGGCGGCGGTTGCGTCGTTGCCGTTTGCACCGGAAATCGTCTTGTCGGCGATCAAATATATCAACGACGAGTATCCCGAAATGACGCACAAATACGGCTTAAAATGTAGTTTTAATCCGACTTTTTCGGGCGGCAATCAAGGATCAAACGGTTGGGTTTCGCAAGGTTATTATGGACTCGATCAAGGTCCGATTGTGTTAATGATCGAAAATTATCAAACGGGATTTTTCTGGCGTTTGATGCGAAATTGTCCGTATATCTCGGCGGGTTTGCAGCGTGCCGGTTTTTCGGGCGGTTGGCTGAGTTAATGGATTTTGGTTGGAGAATTGCGATTTTAATTTTTTTCAATTCGTAATCTCAAATTTCAAATCCGAATCTCAAATTGGGCATAGATGAATAAATTATTTGAATCAAGATTCACAAAATCTCAAAACGCCTTTTTAGATACCAAAAATGAAGAGCCGATACGCGCCGAATTGTTCAGCGTCGAACGGCTCGAACAGTTCGCCGCCTGGCTCGCGGGCGAACAAAAAGAAGTTTTTAAGCCGAAACTTTTTCCGAAACTGCTTCCGCGTTTAGAAGATAACGGAAAAGTTTTAATTTCAGCGTATCGTTCACTTGCTGAAGCGATTAGCGACGAACGAGCCATCTCGCCCGCCGCCGAATGGCTGGTTGATAATTTTCATATTATCGAAGAACAATTGCGCGAAATTCGGGAAGATTTGCCGAAGGGTTTTTACCGCGAATTGCCCAAACTGAAAACGGGGGATTTTGCCGGTTATCCGCGAATTTACGCCGTCGCCGTAACAATCATCGCGCACACGGACAGCCGGCTTGAAGTCGAAACGCTGAAGCGTTTTTTTCAGGCTTATCAAACGGTTACGCCGCTTACAATCGGCGAATTATGGGCATCGGCAATCAGTTTGCGGCTTGCGCTGGTTGAAAATTTGCGCCGTCTGGCTTCGCGCATCGTCGTTGCCCGTGAAGAACGCGAAGAAGCTGACAATCTCGCCGACGCGTTTTTAGAACTCGCCGCCGCAAACTCCGATGAATTATTGCCTTTGCTCGATAAGCGTTTGGGCAAACAGAAAATTTTCGGACACGCTTTTATCGCCCAAATCGCCCGCCGTCTGCGCGACCAAGACCCGTCAATCAATCCGGTTTTTGACTGGCTCGAAAAAAAACTGCGAAAGCAGAATGAAAATATCGAACAAATCGTTCAGTCGGAACATCAACGGCAAGCCGCGACGCAAATAACCGTCGGCAATATTATTACGAGTATGCGCCTTCTTTCGACGCTCGACTGGCAGAATTTTTTTGAAAGTGTCAGTCTCACAGACGAAATTTTGCGTAAAGACCCACAGGATATTTACGCGAAAATGGATTTTAAAACGCGCGACCGTTACCGCGCTGTCGTCGAAAAAATTGCCAAACGGACAAAAGCCGATGAGTTGAAAGTTGCCGAATTTGTCGTCAAACTCGCCGAAAAAGCCGATGCAAATGATGAAAGACGCTCTCACGTCGGCTTTTATTTGATAGATGACGGACTCGACGATCTCGAAAGAAATTTCGGTTATCGCTTCACTTTTACCGAGCGTCGCCACCGCATAATTCTGAAGCATCCGACGTTTTTCTATCTCGGTGCGATTTGTTTTTTGACTCTGGCGATAGTCGGTTTGCTTGTTTTTATCGCCGGTATTCTTTACGGCGAAATGCTTCCGTTAGTTGTTTTTGTTGTGCTTTCGCTGATTCCGGCGAGCGATTTGGCGGTCAGTTTAGTCAATCTTGATGTGTCTTATTTTCATCTGCCGCGTCTTTTACCCCGAATGGATTTGAGCCTTGAAACTTCACCTGCCACACAGACTTTCGTTGTCGTTCCGACTCTTTTCACGAGCGTAAAAACCGTCGAAGACTTGTTGGAAAAACTTGAAGTTCAATATTTAGCAAATCAAAGAAAAAACATTTATTTCGCGCTTTTGAGCGATTTTGCCGACGCGCCCGAAGTGGAAATGCCGATGGACGGCGCAATTTTGGAAGCCGCGCTCGAAGGAATTAAAATTTTAAATAAACGGCATCAAACAAACGATAAACCGCAATTTTATCTTTTTCACCGCCGCCGCCAATGGAACACAAGCGAAGGTAAGTGGATTGGCTGGGAACGCAAGCGCGGTAAACTTTACGAATTCAACCGCCTTTTGCGCGGGGCGGGAAAGACGAGTTTTATTACAAATTCCGCCGACAAAAAACTGCTCGAAAAAACAAAATACGTCATCACGCTTGATTCCGATACGCAGATGCCGCGCGATGTCGCCCGCGAACTTATCGGAGTTATCACTCATCCGCTTAATCGTCCGCAATTTGATGAAAAATTGGGGCGTATCACAAAAGGTTACGGCATTTTACAGCCGCGCGTCGGCACTACTTTGACGAGTTCTTCGCGTTCGCGGTTTGCACAGATTTTTTCAAATAACGCGGGCATTGATCCATATACGACGGCTTCATCCGACGTTTACCAAGACCTTTTCGGTGAAGGCAGCTTTACGGGCAAAGGCTTGTATGTCGTGGACGCATTCGAGAAATCTTTGGCAGGACGAGTTCCCGAAAATTCGATTTTGAGCCACGATCTTTACGAAGGACTTTACGCCCGATGCGGTCTCGTTACGGACATCGAAATTTTCGACGATTTTCCGACGTTTTACGACAGTTTCGCACAGCGAGCGTATCGCTGGGTGCGCGGCGATTGGCAGATTGCGCGTTGGATTTTGCCGTTTGTCCGCAACGCCCACGGAAAAGTTGTCAGAAACCGTCTGCCGATTATTTCGCGGTGGAAAATTCTCGACAATTTGCGGCGAAGTCTGGTTGCGCCGACGATTTTTTTGTGGCTTCTCGCCGTTTGGCTGTTCGTGCCGGGAATTCCGCTTTTATGGATGATTTTTATTCTGCTCGTGCTGGCATTTCCGATTTACGCTCATTTGCGGACGAATTTGCTCTCGCATCCGAAAAATATTTCTTGGGCGAGCCATTTTCGCGGCGTTTGGGAAGATTTTTTAATAAACACGGCGCAAGTCGGCTTATCAATCGTCTGCATCGCACATCAGGCGTATTTGAAAACCGACGCGATTATTCGGGTGATTTACCGCAAATTTATCTCGCGCCGCAAACTGCTCGAATGGACGACAGCCGCACAAGCCGAGTCGGGAAGCCTCCATGATCAAGTGTCCTTTTTGCGCCAAATGTGGACGGCAATGTTCTTGGCGGTCGTCGCTTTTTTTCTTGTTCTTTGGTTTCGTCCGTCATCTTTAGATGATGCCGCGCCGTTTCTTGTTTTGTGGTTTTTGTCGCCGTTCATCACTTATCGAATCAGTCATGTGATGCAAAAGACGCGCAAAGTTTTATCGCTTGACGAAGTAAAATCAGTGCGTTTGATTGCACGTCGAACATGGCGGTTTTTTGAAACTTTTGTCGGTGATGAAGACAACTGGCTGCCGCCCGATAATTTTCAGGAAGACCCGGAAGCCGTTGCGCATCGCACGTCGCCGACGAATATCGGATTGCTTCTGCTTTCAACAATTTCGGCGCACGATTTCGGATTCATCGGCACGATTGAATTGGTCGAAAGGCTCGGTTTGACAATGAAATCGCTTGAAAAAATGGAACGCTTTCGCGGGCATTTTTTGAATTGGTATGACACAAAAACGCTTCAATCGCTTGCGCCGCGCTACGTTTCGACGGTTGACAGCGGCAATCTTGCCGGACATCTGCTTACAGTCAAACAATCAATCATCGAAATTGAAAATCGCCCGCTTTTTGACCGTCGTAACTTTGAAGGAATCAAAGATACAGTCGAATTGATAAACGAAGAAGCAAAATCGTTAAGCGAGATCGGACGGCGCACCGATGCTTTTACCAACAAACAATTGCGCGTAGAAGTTGAAGCGTGCCGCGAACTTTTAGCGAAAAATCAAAAAATTTCCACGCCCGCCGAATATTTTAATTTGCTTGTTTCTCTGCAAAAACGCGCCTCAGTTATTAACGACACGACGGGCGCGTTGTCATTGGAACACGGCGACGAGTATTTCGACGAATTGCGTTTTTGGGCGAGTAGTTTGATTCATCAAACAAAAAATTTGCTGCGCGATTTGGAAACATTTCTGCCTTGGGCAACGAGCGATTTTTTGCGGGATTCTGAGGAGCGTGAACTCGAAAAATTATTTAATATTTTTCCCTCGCCCGCGCAGCTTCCTGAAGTCTATGAAGCAATTTTAATTCGCCTTGCTGATAAAAAAACAAATCAGGAAGATTTACAGAAATCCGTTAAAATTGCGGAAAGAACAGCGAATCAAATTTTAATTGAATTTAACGCTCTGAAATTTTCCTGCGAAGAATTATTTGAACAAATGGATTTCGGCTTTTTGCTTGACAAAGAGCGCAAAGTTTTCGTCATCGGTTACAACGTCGAAGCTGATAAACCGGACAATTCCTTTTATGATTTGCTCGCTTCCGAAGCGCGTTTGGCGAGTTTTGTCGCCATTGCCAAAGATGAAATTCCGCAGGAACATTGGTTCAGATTAGGTCGTCCGCTAACTCCGCTGCAAGGCAGCCGCGCTCTGATTTCGTGGACGGCGACGATGTTTGAATATCTGATGCCGATCCTCGTAATGCGCGATTATGACGAAACTCTGCTTGACCAAACATATAAATCCGTCGTCAAACGTCAGATCGAATACGGCGCGAAAAACGGCGTTCCGTGGGGAATTTCCGAAGCCGCATATAACGCCCGCGACCTGCATCTGAATTATCAATATGCGCCATTCGGCGTTCCCGGACTCGGTTTAAAACGCGGTTTGAGCGAAGATTTGGTCATTTCGCCGTATTCGACCGCGCTTGCCGCACAGGTTTTTCCGCATCTCGCGCTGGAAAATTTCGCAGCACTCGCAAAAGTCGGTGCGCTGGGGCGTTTCGGATTTTACGAATCAATAGATTACACGCCCGAACGTCTGCCGCCGAATAAAAATCAGGCGATTATTCGAGCATTTATGGCGCATCATCAGGGAATGATCTTTGTCGCTCTCGACAATGTTTTGCACGACAATATTATGCAAAAGCGTTTTCACTCCGAACCGCTTGTTCAGGCGACTGAACTGCTTTTGCAGGAGAGAATTCCGCGAGGTGTCCCGGCACATCATCCACGCGCCGAAGAAGTTTTGTCGGGGCGCATTGTCCGTTCTATTTCAGGTCGCGTTACCAGATTTTTCGACACGCCGACGCTGCCGACACCGCGCACGCAGATTCTTTCAAACGGCAAATATTCCGTGATGATGACGAATTCCGGCGCGGGTTATTCGATGTGCGGCGAAATGGCGGTTACGCGCTGGCGCGAGGACGCGACGTGCGACAATTGGGGCGCATTTATCTATTTGCGCGACGTGACGATGAACGCGGTTTGGTCGAGCGGTTTTCAGCCGACTAAGCAAATGCCGAAAAAATACGAAGCGGCGTTTTCCGAAGACAGAATCACATTTTCGCGTAATGAAATCGGACTCGAAACGCGGACTGAAATTATCGTATCGCCCGAAGACAACGCCGAAATTCGGCGAGTTTCGATTACGAATCAATCTTCGGTGATGCGCGAAATCGAAGTCACGAGCTATTCGGAAATTGTTCTGACAAGTCCGGCGGCGGACGCGGCGCATCCGGCGTTCAGCAACCTTTCAATTGTTACGGAATTTTTCGCCGCCGAAAATTCCTTAATCGCAAAACGCCGTCCGCGAGCCGAAAAAGACGAAATCGTCTGCGCGGTTCACACCGTTGCGACAAGCGGCGAAACTGTCGGCGCGGTGCAGTATGAAACCGACCGGGCGAGATTTTTAGGGCGCGGACACGATGCCTCAAACGCGATTGCAATTACCGAAGACCGTCCGCTTTCAAACACCGTCGGCGCGGTGCTTGACCCGATTTTTTCGCTTCGCCGCCGCGTTCGCATCGCGCCGCATCAAACTGTTTCGATTTCATTTTCAACCGCCGTCGCCGAATCCTACGAAGAAGCGCAGCGTCTCGCCGACAAATATCACGATCCAAGCACATTTGAACGCGAAGCCTCACTTGCATGGACGCGCTCGCAAGTTGAATTGCGACATCTAAATCTCGATGCGGAAGACGCGCATCTTTATCAGCGTCTTGCCTCGCGCATTCTTTATTCTGATCCGTCGCTTCGTCCGCGTTCCAATGTTTTGGAGTTAAACACAAAAGCGCAGACGAGTCTTTGGGCTTACGGCATCAGCGGTGATATTCCGATTGTACTGGCGCGAATAAACAGCATTGACGATTTGCCGTCCGTTCGTCAATTGCTGCACGCGCACGAATATTTGCGTTTAAAAAATTTGAAATTCGACCTTGTAATTTTAAACGATCATCCGCCGAGTTATATTCAATCGCTGCAAGACGAACTCGTTAAACTCGTGCAGACCAGCAATGAATCGAATCTTTTGGACAAAAACGGCGGAATTTTTCTTCGTCGTTCTGATCAAATTCCCGATGCCGACAGAATTTTACTGCACACGGCGGCGCGGGCAGTTATTGTTACCGAACGCGGAACATTTGACGAACAAATTTTACAAAGACCATTTGAAGCGCGTCTGCCGAAAGAATTTGTCGCCGAAGATTACGCGAAATCTTATCCAGAACCGACGGCGGCTCTGCCCGATTTGACGTTCTTTAACGGAATCGGCGGTTTCGCAAACAACGGCAAGGAATATGTAACTTTGCTCGGCGAAAATCAATGGACACCCGCGCCGTGGCTCAATGTTATCGCCAACGAACACGATTTCGGTTTCCAAGTTTCCGAAAGCGGTTCAGGTTTCACTTGGGCGGTCAACAGCCGCGAAAATCGGATTACGCCGTGGTCAAACGATCCGGTCAGCGATCCGGCGGGCGAAGCGATTTATTTGCGCGACGAAGACACCGGAACAGTTTGGACACCGACACCTCTGCCGATTCGTGAAACGGAACCTTACGCAATAAAACACGGACAAGGCTATTCGATTTTTGAACATTTAAGCCACGGCATCGCGCAGGAACTTCTGATGTTTGCGCCGCTGGACGCACCTGTCAAAATCTCGCTTTTACGTCTGCATAATCGCACGAATCGCAAACGGCGCATTTCTATTACGAGTTACAGCGAACTCGTTTTGGGGTTTCGGCGCGGACAAACCGTTCCCTTTATTATCACCGAAACCGACGGCGAAAATATTTTTGCGAAAAATCCGTATAACAACGAATTCGCCGAAAAAATCGCCTTCGCCGCAATGAGCGAAAAGCCGTATTCGCTGAGTTGCGACCGTAAGGAATTTATCGGCAGAAACTGCAGTTTGAAAAATCCCGAAGCGATGCACCGCGACAGACTTTCGGGCAGAAGCGGCGCGGGTTTAGATTCGTGCGCGGCTTTGCAAAACGTCATTGAACTACAACCCGACGAAACACGCGAAATCGCATTTTTGCTCGGTGAAACCGACTCCAAAGATGCGGCGCGGGTAATTATTAACCGATTCCGTCAAATTTCCGATATCAAAGAAGCATTTGAAAAAGTTGTCAACTATTGGAATGAAATTTTAACGACCATCGAAGTCAAAACGCCCGACGCGGCACTCGATACGATTACGAATCGCTGGCTTTTGTATCAATCTTTGGTGTGCCGAATCTGGGCGCGTTCGGCGTTTTATCAATCGGGCGGCGCATTCGGTTTCCGCGATCAATTGCAGGATGTAATGTCGCTGATTTACGCCAAACCGGAAATGACACGCGCCCAAATCCTGCTTCACGCCCGACATCAATTTAAGGAAGGCGACGTTCAGCATTGGTGGCATCCGCCGACCGGACGCGGTGTTCGGACACATTTTTCCGATGATTTATTATGGCTGCCGTTCGTTACGAGTTTTTATGTCAAAATTACGGGCGACGAATCAATTCTTGACGAAATCGTGCCGTTTATCGAAGCACCGCTTTTGGAAGAAGGCGCGGATGATTCCTATACACAGCCGACAATTTCCGATGAAAAAGGGACGATTTTCGAGCATTGCGCCCGTGCGATTGATAAAAGTCTGAAAGTCGGCAAACACGATTTGCCGCTGATGGGCGTTGGCGATTGGAACGACGGAATGAGCAGCGTCGGCGACGAAGGTAAAGGCGAAAGCATTTGGGTTGGTTGGTTTTTGCTTAAAACAATTGAAGATTTTCTGCCGTTCGTCAAAGAGCGCAAAGAAAAACGGCGCGAGAAAAAATATCTGCAAAAAATTGAAAAACTAAAAATTGCGCTCGACGAAAACGGCTGGGACGGCGATTGGTATCGCCGCGCTTATTTCGATGACGGAACGCCGCTCGGCTCAACGCAAAACGCGGAATGCCGCATTGATTCAATCGTCCAATCGTGGAGCGTCATCTCCGGCGGCGCGAATCCACAAAAAGCCGCCAGAGCAATGGCTTCGGTTGACGAATATTTAATAAGGCGCGGAGACGGAATTATTTTACTTTTCACGCCGCCATTCGACAAAAGCGACCTCGAACCCGGCTACATCAAAGGCTACGTTCCCGGCGTGCGCGAAAACGGCGGACAATACACACACGCCGCCATCTGGACTCTGATCGCCTACACAATGCTCGGCGACGGCGACAAAGCGGGCGAACTTTTCGCGCTTTTGAATCCGATAAATCACGCCTCGACACGCGCCGGACTACACAAATACAAAGTCGAACCGTATGTCGCGGCGGGCGACGTTTACGCCGAATCCGCGCATGTCGGACGCGGCGGCTGGACGTGGTATACCGGCTCGGCGGGCTGGATGTATCGCGCCGCAATCGAATCAATTTTAGGTTTTCATCTCGAAGGCGACACGCTGAAAATCGAGCCGTGTATTCCCCGTTTCTGGCGCGAATACGAAATAAAATACCGGAGCGGGAAAACCATCTATAATATAAAAGTCGAAAATCCCCTGAGCGTCTGCCGCGGCGTATCAGAAGTTTGGCTTGATGATAAGCGTTTGCAGGAAAATAAAATTCCGCTTGCGGACGACGAAGCGCAACATCAAATTAGAATTATTTTGGGTGCGGCGGAAAGATAAAGACTGGAGCGTAAGATTACATTCTAGCTAAAATTAAACTTGAATTTTTTCCAACCAAATTGCATCGGCGCAAAGCCGCGATGCAATGCAAGCAGGATGCTCGCGCTCCAGTCAGTTGCCAAATTTTTAAGTAGCCAAATCAATCAGCGCAAGTCCGAATTTTTCGTTATATTTTCTCTGCAATTTCGCGGGCGATAATCGAGCAATCCTCTCATTGCTTTATTGTCCGCGTCGAAGATAGTCGCGTAAGTTTTCTCTTTTTCGTCCGCAATCTATTTACTTTTTAAGTTTTTTTACCTGACTTTGCGCCAGCCAAAAACCTAAGCCCGCTTCCACCGCGTAGATCAGCCGCATTAGTTCGGGATTTTCAGCCGCTTTTTCCATTGCTTCGCGTAATGGTTCGGGTCCGACTTTCCATAAAAGCGAATACTTTTTCGGATAAATAAGTCCTAAAATCCCTTCGCCGAGCAACGCCAATCCGATAGTTTCCTTTATTTGTTTATTTGCCATAATTTTTTCCTCCTTGAATTATTGTTTGTTTTACAGCGCGATGGCTTCCGCGCTAATCTTCGTCAATTTCTATGTCGTATTTTTTCGCCGCCTTTTTAATCCGCTTTTTGATGAGTTCGACTTCATCTTCATCGTATTTCGCGGCGTTATCCTTGTGATTTATGTAATTCCATGCGGCTCTGACGTGCTTTTCGGAATCGAGCGGATATTTGTTATTCGTCGGATCGGCAAATTCGACATTGCCGTATTCCTTTTTGCCTCTTTCGGGATTTACATCATCACGTTTGTAAATTTTCGTCGGTGTTTTACTCATAAATTATCTCCATTTTCAACTATTAACAGAAAACCGTAAGCTGCGGAATTACAATTTATTGCCGATCTTTTTCGCCATTTCGAGATGCGATTTAAGTGTCGGCAAAGTCTTTTTCGCAAAAGCAACGACATCTGAATCTGAACCGCTGTCAACTTCGTCTTCAAAAAAATCAATTACCGTTTCGTGATCGCTGATTTGCGCGTCCATATATTCCGAATCAAAATCATCGCCGGAAAGTTTCGACAATTCATCCGCCGTTTCCTTTTGATCTTCGTTCGGTTCGGTTGGCAGCGTTACGCCTTTATTTTTGGCTAATTCTTTCAGTTCATCACTTGCTTTTGTATGGTCGTCAATCATCCGTTGGGCAAATTGCCGAACGTCTTCATTTTCTGATTTCTCCAAAGCCATTTTACCTGCTTTGACTTCTGCAATTCCCGCGTGTGCGGCTTTCGTCATAAATTCTCTGTCGTCACTTGAAACCTGTGTTGTTGCTGTTGTATTCATAATTTTCCTCCGTGTTTATTTAAATGTGAAAATATCATAATTTCGAGCGAGATTGCTTGCTCTCATCTTGCATATTTTTCACAGTAATTGTTATTTTTTTACCGATTTTATCAATCGGTCTGTTTTGTCCGTTACATAACTTCCTTAAATTTCTCTACAAAAGACCCGAACGGAATCAAGCCAAGAATCGTTCACACCTGATTATTCGATGCTGTAAAAGTGTTCAATAATATCGTCAAACTAAAAATAAAAACTAAACTCGATTTGTGTGATTCATATTTCTCCGTATCAACAAAAAAGGGGGACAAAAACTTGCCGCTTTTTTGTTAGTGCCGGTTTCGACGCATTAGTTAGTTCGGCTTGCTTTCGCGTTTTCCTTCAAACGGAAGCGGCGGAAATCCTGGAATGCCGGTGTTGACTACACCTTTCATAGTGTCGCCGTTAATCGTGCCGTTGATATTTAACTCAACGTCTTGACCTTGAATCTGCGTTTTTGAAGTTCCGACAAATTTGCTGCCGCTGACTTTTCCGTTTGAAATGTCGCCTTTGCCGAGCATTGATTCGAGCGAACCGCTGACTTTATCGCCGTCTTGTTTGAGCATCAAAGTTACGGGAATTTGTTGTCCCTGCGCTTCGAGCATCAAAGTCCATTTCCCGTTAGCGTCGGCAGGTGCGCCGGTTGAGGCGTTTTCGTAGGAGGCAACATCAATTGATTTACCTTCGGCATCGAAAACTTCGATTTTTTTGGAATATGTTTTGACTTGCGGCAAAACTTCGCCGGCATCGCCGACGACGACAATTGCGATTTTATCAGGCGAAATATATTTTTTCGCCGCGCTCTCAACGTCGTCAAGCGTTACGGCATTGATTTTATCGCGGTAAGTTTGCAAATAATCGCTTGGCAAATCATAAAGCTGCTGCGTAACAAGCAGATTTGTCAAGCCTTCCTGCGTTTCGGCGCGAAGCGGAAACACTCCGGTCAGAAAACTTTTCGCGTCTTTTAACTCTTTTTCCGTCGCTTTTTCGTTGCGAATACGGTTTAATTCATAGAAAAATTCCTTCAGCGAATCGCCCGTTACAGGTGAGCGAACTTCCGCCGTCGCCTGAAAATTTCCGGCAAGTCGTTTAGTGTCAAAATTTGAATATGCGCCGTAAGTATAACTTTTGGCTTCGCGCAGATTCATAAACAGACGCGACGAAGCTCCCGCGCCGAGAATCTGATTCATCACCAAAACCGGAAAATAATCAGGATCGCTGCGGTCAATCGCCAGATTTGCAATAACGATATTCGACTGAATCGAACCCGGACGATCTACTACCGTCAGAGTCGTTTCAGTGCGAACGGGCGGTGTAGAAAATTTCATATTTTCAACCGTTCCTTTTTTCCAATCGCCGAAATTATTCTTGATTTGTTTCAAAAGCGAATCTTTATTGACATCGCCGACGACGATCAAAGTCGCGTTGTTCGGCACGAACATTTTATCGCGGAACGCCAGAAGTTTTTCGCGCGTAATTTTTTCGACATCGGCGGCAGACGGCGAAACAACGCTGTATGGATGTGTGCCATAAAGAATTTTCGATATTTGCTCGTCAGCCAAAAAAGCCGGCTGCGAATGCTGAAATTTCAAATTTTCAATCGTATTTTTTTTATACAGCGCGAGTTCGCTTTCGGGAAACGTCGGATTCAAAACCATATCCGCCATCAGACGCAAAACGTCCGCGCCGTAAAGCGACAACGCCGAACCTGCGACAATCGTGTTATCTTCATTGGCGTTCGCCGAAATATTCGCGCCGAGTCGTTCGATTTCTTCGGCTAATTGTTTGCTTGACCGCGTTTTCGTGCCTTCATTAAGCATCGAAGCCAAGCCGGAAGTCAATCCGGTTGAATCTTTTGGATCGTTTATTTCACCCGTTTTAAATGCCAGCCGGTAACTGACCAGCGGCAGGCGATTATCTTCAAAAACGACAACTTTCAAACCGTTCGGCAAAGTTGTTTCAAATGGTTTCGGAATATCAAACTGTTTCGGCGCAAGCGGCGCGGGCGCGGTTTTACGAAAATCTTCATTCATAGTTTTTTGGGCAAATATGCTGATACCGAACGCCAAAATCAAACCTGCGGAAATTATCAAATTTATTATTTTTTTCATTTTATTTCTCCTTAATTTTCGGCGTTTATTTTTCACTGGAATCCGTTTTACTTTTCGCGCCGTTCTCTTTTCCGGCGGGAACGACATCGAGCAGAACGCGATTATCCGTGTTCAGATATTTATTGGCAGCATCTTTTATCTGCTCCGGCGTAATTCGCAGCAATTTTTCGAGATTGGAATTAATCAAGTTCGGATCACCGTCGTAAAGAGCGAATTCGGCAATGTTTTGGGCGCGTGCAAGCGAGGATTGGCGCGAGCGAACCACGTCGTTAAGCAATTGGTTGTGCAGTTTCTGCATTTCCGCCGCCGTCGGTCCATTGGTCGCAATGTCTTTGATTTCGCTGACAATCGTTTCGCGGATTTTGCTCAAATCCTGTCCCGGTTTCGGGATGACACCAATAATAAAACTCGACGGTCCGCGCCGTTCCATCGCGCCGCCGAAAAGCTGTAAAACCGATTCGTTGCCTTTGACGAGTTTTTGATAAAGCCTCGAACTTTCGCCGTCGTTCAAAAGTTTTCCGGCTAAATCCAGCGCGTCAAACTCATTCGTGTTTCTGGGCGGAACTTTCCAGCCCAACACAAATGCCGGAAACGGCGCGAGTTTGTCTTCATATTTTTTATATTTATCAACAACTTCCTTTGGTTCGGTAACGTCAATCGCCGCCGGTTTCGGCTGTTTCGGAATCGAAGCGAAATATTTTTGGACGAGATCTTTGGCTTCCTTAGGTTCAAACGCGCCCGAAATTACCAGCACGGCGTTATTCGGCGCATAATAAATGCGGAAAAAATCCTGCACGTCTTTAACCGTCGCCGCGTCCAAATCCGCCATCGAACCAATGACCGAATGCGCGTTGGCAAAATTTTTGTAAATCATCGGAGTCAATTCGTTAAAAACATTGCCAAACGGCTGATTTTCGTTGAGTCGTTTTTCTTCCTGCACGACTTTTCGCTGATTTTCAAAGTTTTCTTCCGTAACCGCCAGCGAACGCATTCTGTCGGCTTCGAGCCACAAACCAAGCGGCAGTTGATTTGCGGGCAACGCCTCAAAATAGTTCGTCCGTTCGGTGCTGGTCGTGCCGTTCATAGAGCCGCCGGCGTTAAAAACATACTGGAAATGTTCGGCTTTTTTGACGTTTTCCGAACCTTGAAACATCATATGTTCAAAAAGATGTGCAAAACCCGTGCGCCCTTCGCGTTCATTGCGCGAACCGACATCGTAATAAACAGCCACCGCCACAACCGGCGCGGCATTATCTTTATTTAAAACCACCCGCAAACCGTTGTCGAGCGTAAATTGCTCGAGTTTTAACGGCGGCAGTTTGAATGTATTTGACATTTTATCTCCCGATTTGTTCATTTTAGAATTTTGGGCAAAAACGCCGATTGTCAAAATTGACAAAATCAAAACGCTTATTGCCGAATACAGTATTTTTTTCATTTTTAGCTCCCTTGAATATTGGAAAGTGTAATAAATATTTACATATTATACGGAGAAAAAGCAAAGAGGTTTCAGTCGGAGCGCGGGCATCCTGCCCGCCTTCGAGCGCGAGAGCGCGAGAAAATCGTTGCCATCAAGTTTTACAAAGACAACGCATTCAACGCTCACTTCGTTGCATTGGCAAACTGGATGACCGCGCTCCGACTATTTATTCTCCGCTTTTTCCAAATTTTCTTCGGCTATCGCATACAACGCAGATTTGACTTGAAAGGGAGTAAAATTCGGATGATCTTCGAGTATCAGGGCGATAATTCCGACAATGTGCGGACAGGCAAAACTGTTTCCGGTCAGATTTCTGTAACCGCCGTCGAGCCAGGGCGTTCGGATATTTACGCCCGGCGCGGTTAATTCGATGACTTCGCCGTAACGAAAGCCGAAATTCAAAGGATTTTTTTCTTCACTTTTGCTGACCGAAATCAGCGAAGATGAAAAAACCGACGGAAAACTCGGCTGCGGCAGATTATTCGCGGCGGCAACGACGATACAGCCGGCTTGATAAGCGCGGTCGAGAAGATCGTGAAGCGGTGCGAAAAATTGCGGTTTGGTCGTTCCGAGGCTCAGATTGACGATTCGATAACGATTATTTATGGCGTATTCAAGACCGGCGAGAAATGCCTGACCGTCGCCCAAACCGCCCGCGCCTAGAACTTTTATGCTGTAAAATTCTGCATCGGACGCAATGCCGGAAATAATTCCCGCGCACGCCGTGCCGTGTCCAGCAGAATCACCTGCGTCGGACGGCTCGAAAACAATGCGTGTTTTATCCTTTTTCGCTTCGACGCTTTCTTTCACTTTGCCTTGCAAATCAGGATGATCGGCATCAATTCCGCTGTCAATTATCGCTACGCTGACACCTTTTCCAGTGCAATTTTTCCATTTCTCATCGAGTTGAAAATAAATAAGAGTCGTGCTGTTTTCGTTTTCTTTATAGCCCGTAACAGTTGTCATAAAATCAATTAAAAATTTAAGTAACTCGTTTCCGTCGTGTTATCGGAATACTGTAAAATTGCCTCTAAAATCTGTTTGCACATTCGGCGTTCGTTTTCGCCGCGATTGGCAATTTCTTTGATTAATAACGCCAAATCAATCGTCTGCTTGTGTTCGGCGGAAGAACGGACATCATTTAACCATTCACGCACTTCATTAAACTTAAATTTCTCGTCGCTCAAAAGAATTTTATTACTGAAATTTTTGGATAATTCGGCAATTTCATAGACGTTTACCAAAGAAGCAATCGTATCGGCAAAAATCGCGGCTTTGTCCATTTCGTCCGCCGTGAACGCTTCAAAAGGCGGTTTGCCCTTACGGTTGACATATTCCAATACACCGATAATTTCGTCGTTAAAGCGCAAAGGCGTGGCTAAAATCGTTTGCGTCGAATAGCCGGTTTGTCTATCAACTTCGGCATAAAAACTATTTTCCTCGCCGACTTCGGAAACAGCCATCGGCTGCCCCGAAGATAAGACAAAACCGGCGATACCTTTGCCGGACGGGATTTTTAAATTGATGACCTGATCCGCTACTTTTCCGATTGCCGCCAAAAATTTCATCTCGCCTTCGTCGCCGTCGCGGATAATCACCGATGCTTCGTCGGAATCCATTTGATCGGCTGAAAGTTTCAAAAGATTTACGATTGAATAATTGATCGGTTCCGTCAAAGTGTGAGCAATGTCTATAATTTCGATGATTGATCGAAATTTTTCTTCTTGGTTGGCTAAATTTTCATCGGGCATAATAAAGATTTTCGCCTACATTGCCAAGTTAAATCAAGCAACAAAAGAATATTAAATAAAAGTTGGAAATTCGCCGCAATTATGACTTTTCGTCAGCACAAGGAAATTTTGCATTTTACTTTGCAAACGCCGCTTTTCGAGTTGCGTTATGTCTGTGCGGTTTTGTAATATTCGCACAAAGTAAAAAGTCGGAACACAATAGATAAGGATAAAGGCGAAAGGTTAAAGGCAAAAGGCGAATCCAAAAAAAGTTTTTTTTATCCTTTATCCTTTCGCCTTCAACCTTTAGAAGCTGTTTGAAAACTCGAAAAAGTCGCTGAAAGCGACAAATAATATAGCCTAGCGAGAATCGCTAGGTTGGTTGCAGAGCGTTCATTAGCTCACTGAAAGTGAGCAACAATCGGCGAGTTTTGTTCGACACTATCAGCGTCGGAATGCTTTATTGATCCAGACCTAGCGATTCTCGCTAGGCTATAATGTTAGTCATCTTCGATGACAAAAAGCCAATGATTTCGAGTTTTCAAACAGCTTCTTAGAATCGTCTGCGCTCCGACTATTAAATATATGATGAAAAATCTTTTTTTTATGCTCATTTTATTGTCGGTGTTTGTGTCGCCTGTTTTTTCACAAACAAAACCGAACACGGTTTCACAATTGCCGGAGGTCGAACCTTTCAGGCTTTCTCGCGGCAGCTCATTCTCAGCTTCTACGACAAAATTTTCGCGGCAAAATAATCCGACAATAACGGAAAAAATCGGCAGCGATATAATTTCCGATGATTTTGCGGGTGCGCTAAAGATAATCAGCGACAATTACGTCGGCGGCAAACAGATTGATTACAACGAATTGACGAAATCCTCGATAACTTCAATGCTCCGCACACTCGATCCGCATTCAAACTATTTTGATTCCGCCGAATTTGCGAATTTGCTGACCGACCAGCAAAGCGAGTATTACGGCATCGGCGCGACGATTGTAAATCACAAAAAAGAGGGCATTTATAACACTTTTGTAACGTCAGTTTTTCCTGACTCTCCGGCATATCGCGCCGGTTTGCGGTTTGGCGATAAATTTGTCGCCGTGAATGGCGAAAATATGTCCGGCAAAAATTCGGGCTATGTGCGCGACAAAGTTCGCGGACGAAAGGGAAGTGTTGTGCGGTTGACAATCGAACGCGCTGACACGCGAAAAATCGAAAAAAATGAAATCCGCCGCAATCGCGTTCCGCAGCCTTCAATTCCCGACGCTTATATGCTTCGTCCGGGTGTCGGTTACGTTGATATGTCGGAAGGCTTTAACTATACAACTTTGGATGAATTAAATATTGTGTTAGCAGATTTGCACGAGCAGGGAATGACTTCGCTGATTTTGGATTTGCGCGAAAATCCGGGCGGAATATTGGATCAAGCCGTCGGAGTCGCTGAAAAGTTTTTGCCGGCGGGAAGCACAATTGTTACGCAGCGCGGACGTTTTAAAATTGACAGCCGTTCGTGGATTTCAAAAAATTTCAAGCCGGAAAATTTGCCGCTTGCTGTTTTAGTCAACGGCGGCAGCGCGTCCGCCTCGGAAATTGTCGCCGGAGCGATGCAGGATTATGACCGCGCTTTGATAATCGGTGAAAAAACCTTCGGCAAAGGTCTGGTGCAGAGCGTGATAAATCTGCCGTATAATTCGGGTTTGACACTGACGACGGCGAAATATTACACACCTTCGGGTCGCTCGATTCAGCGCGATTATTCAAACGGAAGCATTTACGATTATTTTAATCACAAAGTCAATTTGTCCGAAAAAGATAAAAATAATTTAGCAAGCAAAACCATCACCGGCAGAAAGATTTTCGGCGGGGACGGAATCGCGCCGGATGAAGTTGTCAAAAATCCAAATCTAAACACTACTCAAATTTCATTGCTAGATCCGATCTTCTTCTTTTCGAGAGAGTTGGCAAACGGCAGAATCGAAGGTTTTGAAAATTATAAAACAGGCGCGAAAATCAAATACGGACAGCGTATTCGTCCGGTAGATTTTGTCATCACTGACGAAATTATCAATGCTTTCGTTAATTTTGCAGTTCGTGAATGGAAACTTTCGGCGAATGAAATTCAAAACGAAAAATCTTTTATAAAATCGCGTTTGCGTTACAATTTAGCGACGGCGGCTTTCGGAAGTGTGGCAGCAAATCAGGTTTTAATCGAAGATGATTCACAGGTTGCCAAAGCTGTCGAATCTCTGCCGCGAGCCGGACAACTTGCCGCTTCCGCCCGCAAAAGTTTGCAGAAAAAATAAAAATGCTCGTTAAGTACCACGCTTAACGAGCATTCGAAACAGGAGGAATCAGAAAAGACTATAAGTCATCCTAAAATGATTTCTACTACAAAAAAGGTAGACTTGTCGTCCATAATTAATGATGCCGCTCTTTTAGGCAAAGTTGCTCTCAAAAATAAAAAATTCTTCGGCTGTAAAATCTCAAAATTCATGCATCCGAAAAAAAATCCTAATGGTATTGGACTTTTCAATAATCGCGCTCTTATCTGCTATGATTAAAATTCTAATTTTTTTAAAATCAGTTTTACGTTGACAGATTAACCTGGCAATATATTGAAAATCGCAGACCAAAGTTTTTAGAATCTAAAACTTATCGGATAACAAAAACAAATCTTGAATTTTGTTCGTACCTACAAGGTTATTAAAATAAATTTTTTTTCGGATAGCAGAAAATTTTTGAAAAATTAAGCTATGAGTTTGGGAAACGTCATTGGGCAAACGCTCGACGAAAAATACAGAATCGAAAGAGAACTCGGACGCGGCGGAATGGGAACGGTTTATCTCGCCACGCACGTCGGCACGGGAAGACCTGTTGCGGTCAAAGTTATTGCGCCGCAATTTATGGAAAGTTCTGAATTCGTCGAACGGTTTAGGCGCGAAGCTCGCGCCGCCGGACGACTTCGGCATCCGAACGTCGTTGATGTTACGGATTTCGGTTTCTCGGAAACAAATAACGGAGATGTCGCTTATCTCGTAATGGAATATCTCGACGGCTGCACGCTCGGCGAGATATTGGAAGAAGAAAAAAAACTGCCGCTTGGCTGGACGATTGATATTTTGGAGCAAATTTGTTCGGCAGTTCACGAAGCGCACGAGCAGGGAATTATTCACCGTGATTTAAAGCCCGACAATATCTGGCTCGAACCTAATCAGCGCGGCGGTTACACGGTCAAAGTTCTTGATTTCGGCATTGCTAAACTGGAAGAAGCGAATGCCGCAAATTCGGACGGACAAATTTCACTTCCGACGACTCCGACACAATCAATCAATAAAAATACGCATTCCGGTGAAAATCAAACGCGGACAATCACCGACAATAATAATTCGACGATTTTGATGGAATCAAAAACGCTCGCGCAAACCGCCGACAAGCCGACACTTTCAAACAAACAAATGTTTTTGGCGGAAAACGACACATTAATCCAGCTTTCCGATAAAGTAGATTTGGAATCGGGAACGGCGATTTTGCCCCCGCAAGATAATAAAACTTCGCCGAAAAACTTCTCAACGAAATTGAATTCCCGGCAGTTTGAAACCGATGAATCGGCATTAAAAAAACTTTCGACGGCGGAATTAACCAACGTCGGCGCGGTTTTGGGAACGCCGCTTTATATGTCGCCGGAACAATGCCGCGGCGAAAAATTGACAAACCAATCCGACATTTACGCGCTCGGCGTAATCGCATATCAAATGCTTTCGGGCAAAACGCCTTTTTCGGGCGATTTCAAGCGAGTGATGGATTCGCACAAAGAAATTGCGCCGCCGGATTTGGAAGCGAAAAAAATCCCGAAAAAAGTCAAGCAGGTCATCCGCGCGACGCTTGCCAAATATCCGTCGGAACGTCCGCCGACGGCGCAGGCATTTGCCGCCGAACTTCGCGCTCAATCCGAAGGCATCGGCGTTTTGTTTCGCCGCGCGTTGGAAATTTACAGCAAACATTTGCCGAAATTTCTTCTTCTTTCCACAATTTTGTACTTGCCGCTGGCATTTTTTACGGTTTTACAAGTTGCTTCCGGTTTTTTTTCATTCAGTAGTTTGACTTTAGCAATTGTCAAAGTATTTTTAGCCGCCGCCATAATGTTCGCCGGCGTGGTTTGCGGTTCGCTGTTAGGCGGAACGACGACGTGGCTGACGACGCAGATTATGGCTTATCCGCTAAAACCTGTTTCATTGCGCTCCGCCATTGACGAAGCCCGCAAAAAATGGAAAAAGTTGATTACCACGACAATGATTTCCGGTTTTTTTACGATTATCGGTATAGGATTTTGCGTTTTGCCGGGAATTTATTTAGCGGTTATGTGGTCAATGGTCGCGCCCGTCGTAATGATGGAAAATTTGCGCGGTTTTGCCGCTTTGAAACGCTCTAAAATTTTGGTAAAGCGTTCGGTTGGAACGATTTTACCGACGGTTTTGATGATGTTTTTAATTCCTCTTTTGACAACCGTTTTCATCGCTTTTTTTGCTAAAGCCGTTGTTCGGGAATTCACGCCTGATTTGGAAACGCCCGCAGCAACCTCTAAAAAACCGGAAGTTTCCACCTCCGAAAATAAAAAAGACAATAATATTTCAGTTACAATCGGACCCGACAAAAATGTCGAAATAAAAGACAACGATGATCGAAACGACGAAGGAAAAAATTTAAGATACGCTTTTAGAGAGGCTTTAACGCAGATTTTTTATCTGCCGGTTTCGATTATCTTCATTTCATTTTTTACAATCGTCGTCGCTTTGCTTTACCTGAAAACGCGGCAAATCGGCGGCGAATCAATGCAGGATTTGCTTGAACAATTCAAAGACTACGACGAAACTCACAGCAACTGGCAAAAGCGCATACGTCAACGAATCACACAATCAGGCAAACTAACAAGCAAATTGTGAATCGTAAATCAATTACAAATATCACTCTGCAAAGCTATGAAATTCTTGAGTTTTTTTATAATAATCCTTTTCGTATTAAGCATTTCAGCGCAAAGCGTCAATCGTGAGTTTAGAATTAAAACAAACGGTTTGGTCGAAATTACAAATCTTTACGGGCGCGTTCACATTCAGTCGCAGGAAAAGGAAGACTCTGAAGAAACAAAAGCCCAAGTTTTTATTCAAGCCGAATCACAAAAATCTTTAACCGAAAGCGACATCAAATTTGACAACGCGGGCGAAAATTTGAAAGTTGAAATCGCGCCGCAAACTTCGCAAATAAGAGTTGACTTGATGATAAAAATTCCGCCGCGCGTTCGAGTTCGCGTCAAAACAAATGATGGCGAAGTTCGGGTTTCGGGCAATGTAGAATCGGCGGAAATCGAAACCGAAACGGGAACGATTTCGGCGGATGTGCCGTTGGAAAATGTTAAATATAACTTTGTCTGGACGGAATCGCGCCCGCGTTTTTTGAGCGATGTCGAACTGAAAAAAGTTCGAGAAAAAGCGGCGGGAAAATTTGAAATACAAGGTAAAAGGCAAGAGGCAAAAGACAAAAGTGAAAACGCAGCGGAGAGCGATACAGAAGAAGTTTCTAAAAATAGTGAAGAGGCAGCAAACGACGAACAATCGACCGACAATAAGAAACAAAAAAATAAAGGACAAAAGACGAAAAGCGTCGAACAAGTCTCGCTAAATTTCACGACCGCGCGCGGGATAATTTTGCTCAACGTTCCGCTCAACGAAGTGTCGCCCGATTTGCGTGAGCGACCGCTAACGGAAGCAGCAAAAGCTGTTATTCGCAGCGGCGACGGAATTTTAATCGAAGCGATTCGCCGCGCCAGCCCGAAATATTTCGGCGATTATGCGAAAACTCTGCCGCCG